>SKJM01000177.1 GCA_007122045.1 Planctomycetales bacterium
CGAGGATCCGATCGCGCAGCGTGTCGGCGGCGGACTGGCGGGCGCGCTCGTCCCGGCCTGGTGGAATGCCAAGGATTTCCCCCAGGGGGCGGTCGAAGCGGACGAAACGCACAAGGTTCGCCATGCGTTCGGCCTCGTCGTCGCAGCGCTGCAAAATGGTCGCGCACGTCTTTACCCGGGCGTCGGGGAACCAGGGTTCCGCCGCGCTCTCCATGACGGCCAGAATGCGAAAATGCCGCAGCAGCCACCCTTGCAGGGCGAAGCCGTACTCCACGTCGAGCCAGGAGGAACTCGTCAGAAAGCCGAAGAATCCGTCGGACTTCAGCAGTCGCGCCGCCGCCGGCCAGAAGTAGCAGTGCAGGTCGCTCCGGCCGCTCAGGTGCAGCTCCGGCCAGGCGCCGACGGCCGTCTCGCCGTATCGCTTCTTGTCGGCTCGTTCCACCTTTTCCTGCCGGACATACGGCGGGTTGCCCACCACGGCGTCCAGGGCAGGCAACGCGATCGACTGTTGACCGCCCGCCTCGTCGGGAATCTCGCAAAACGGTTCCCGCGGGTCGAGGTCGAAGAAGTTCCGCCGCTTGATGCGCGGATAGTTGGCCTCGTCGGTAATTTCGCGGGCTGCCAGGTTGAGCGTGGCCAGATGCGCCGGGTACAGAGCGATGTCGCACCCGAAAAGCTCCCCGATAAGGTCAGCGTGGCCGCGGGGCGCGGGCTGGTCGGGATGGGAAGGGGACAGTCCCGTTTTCGCGGCGGAACGACCGGCCGGGGCGGCAGCCGGGCCGCTGAGCCGCGAAAACTGGGACAGTCCCCCCTCCATCGTCGTGCCGCGGGACTCAGGCAGGCAGGCCTTGCGATAGTAGGCCCGCACCAGGAAACTGCCCGAGCCGCACGCCGGGTCGAGCACGGTGGCGTCGGCCCGGTGGATGCAGAAGCTGTTGATCACGTCGACGACGTCGTCGCCGGTGAAATGCTGGCCGTACCGATGCCGCTCCTCGGGGCCGATGAGCTTCTGGAAAATACGCCCCACCACGTCGGACGGCACTTCCCGGAAGTCGACCGATTCGATGCCGTGCAACATGCCGCGCCACGCGTCCAGCGCGCCGAGCGGATGGAACACCAGCTCGGTGGCCCAGTCGCGGGCCTCGGGCATCAGCAGCGGTTTGTAGTCACCGCTCCGCTCGACTGCCCGGGCGAACAGCCGATTGAACGCGGCGACCGCGTCCTCGGGGCTCTTCACCGAGCGGCGCAGCTCCAGCCGCGGCAGGTCGGGGAAACGGGTCCGCAGGGCCTTGTAGAAGATCAACCGGTTCGCCCAGACGTATGCCAGCGTCTTGGCCATCGTGTCGACGGCCTGGGCCCACTCCTCGTGCGGGGTGCGCACGAAGGTCCAGTCCTGGTCCGACATCCAGCGCTGCACGCGCAGATCGAACACCTTCAACTCACCCGTGCGCCGGAGGATGTACCCGGCCGCCAGTTGCACGGGCCAGTCGAGGTGGCTTTCCAGCGAGCGGATGAAGATGTCGTCCGGCGGCAGCCAATCGCGCCGGCGGCCCGAAAGGATATCGGCCAGGTCCCGCAGCAGGTCGGGCAGGAAGTGCGTCTTGATGAAGGTGAGGTTGGCTTCGCGGGCGACCTCCTCCGGGCCGGCGAACGTGCGCGCCGTTTGCCGGTGCCACACCCGGCGGTCCAGCAGCGGCCGGTCCCACAGGCTCCGGTCCCACAGCACGAAGGTGTTGACGTTCCAGGTGAAGAAGTACTGGAGCCCGGCGTTGTCGGCCTTGGCCTCGGCATCCTTGCACAGTTTCTCGTCGTAGGGCGAGCGGCCTTCGGGCGTTCCGGGCAGCTTCACCTCGCCACAGAGCACCAGCTTTCCTCGCTGGTCATAGAACCGCAGGTCTTTCCGCTTTCGGCGCCCCGCGCCGGTGCCGTACCCTTCCACTCGGGCTTCATGAAACGGGAATACGGAGGGGTTCTGCAGTATCAGGCTGTTGGCGGTCGAGGCAACCTGACCACAAAAGTCGACCTCGTGGATGGTTGATCGGATGGGTGCCACAGCCGTACCATTCCTTGTCGTAGTCGAGAATCCTTATCCATGGCGATCCGGGAGGCCGCGAGGAATCGGGCCAATGGGGCAATTATGGCCTGCCGTGCCTTGCTGTCAACGCCCCCCCGCCCATGGGGAGCTTCACCGGTCGTGGACCTCGTCTGCGCCGCCGGCCCGTCAACGGTCAGTTCGGACGATCGCGGCGGCCCAATTCCCCCGGCCGGGCGCGCGGATGGGCACGCGCCCCCCGCCGGCAAGCTGCTCGCGAGCGGCCCACTCGCCGGTGCCCGGATCGAC
Organism: Planctomycetales bacterium; assembly: GCA_007122045.1. Classification (GTDB taxonomy): domain Bacteria; phylum Planctomycetota; class Planctomycetia; order Pirellulales; family Thermoguttaceae; genus PWXP01. The sequence continues at coordinate 2,342 of SKJM01000177.1, forward strand.
CCAACGCAACTCGTACCGCCCGGGGTGGCCGGTCAGGTCGAGCGATACGGTGCCGCCGTCGGGGAAAAACAGCAGGTAGGCCTCGCCGGGCCTGGCCGTCAGGTAGGCTTCGTTCTTGTCGAGGTCGGCCAGCAGGTGGTTGGCCGGCTCGACATCCCAGAACTTCACCAGCGATTCCAGTTTCCGGGCGGCGCGAATCGAGCCGGCGGCCGGCGGCGAGAGCCCCAGCCCCGAGTCGGGCCGGTGGAACCGTGCCGAGGCCGCCCCGCCCATCACGTGCAGCCACCACCGCTCGAGGCCGTTGCGCGTGTTGCCGTGCCGGCCGCCGTCGGCGCCGTAGGTCTTCACCGTGTTCAGCGGCCGCGGCGTCTCGGCCACGTAGTACCGGGCCCACTGGAAGTTGTCCCAGTGCGTCTGCCCCCGCTGGTGGTTGTTCTGCGATACGTCGGCGAAGTCATATCGCTCCGGGTGGTCGAGCGTGCGCCGGTGCTGCTCCGACTTCAAGTCCCAAGCGTCCCACATTTGCGTGATGCAGATGCGCTTGCCCGCCTCCTCGGCGCGGCGGCGCAGGTACTCGGCCCAGTAGGTCGCCCAGGCCTCCTCGCCGGAGGTCTCGTTGTCGATGCAGTACAGCACGTGGTCGTACCTGAGCGTGTAGGAAAGCATCTTGTCGACGAACCGCTGTTGGTAGGGCAGAACGACCGTGTTGTTCCGCTGCTTGGGGGTGGTGAAGAAGAACGGCTGCCGGTTGCGGCCGGGGTGGTCGGGATACTCCGGCGCGAAGCCCGACTGGTCGTATGTGTAGTTGACGTTGTTGGCGGGGTTGTAGGGATGGGGCGGCCAGTGGTCGCGCGAGTAGTCGAACCGGTCGAACACCTCGATTTGCACGATGATGCCGCGCTGGTGGGTCCATCGGAGCATATTCTCGAAACGCCGCCAGTACTCTTCGTTCCACCGGTCGAGGTCGTACTTCCCATCGTCGCGGCGGTGGAAGGCATACACCTCGAACCCGCCGTCCTTGCGGTCGCTCATCGTGTTGCGGATGTAGTTGCCGCCGGCGGCCCGAATGGCGTCGAGGTGCTCCGCGAGGTCGGGAATCTGGAACAGGTTGTCGTCCTTGCTGCCGCCCAGCAGGAACACGGGCTCGCCTTTATATTGCCAGAATCGCGGGTTCTCGGCCCAAGGCTGAATCCGATCGGGCCGGCCGGCCCCCTGGACCGGGTGCGGCACCGCGAGCACGGCCAGCAGTGTGGCGGCCGGAAGGAAGCCGAAACAGGTGGTCGATTTCGTTCGGACGACTCTCATGGCACACCTC
>SKJM01000273.1 GCA_007122045.1 Planctomycetales bacterium
AGCGTCAGGCGGCACGGTATCTTCCCCTTCCGCAGGGCTTGGATCGTGATGTTCGCATCCTCCAGGTCGTCCTCGACCAGCAGGATTTCCATGCGATCGGCTCGCTCTCCCTTCCGAATGATCGCGATGCCGGCAATGTGCAGTCCGTCTTCGGTTTCGACCACTTCCATTCGGTCCATTTCTTCTCGACTCATGGTGGTTCCTCCCGTGTTGGGAAAGGATGATCAGGACCGGGTTGTGCTTTCGGGCCGGCTTCGGGGCGTTGGGCGCGCAGATAGTCGGCCAGCGCCGAGGTAACCGGCGCGATTTCAGTTTCGAGGACGTCGAGGAGGGCCTGGGCCGGCTCCAACTCGCCCGCCCGGCCCAGCTCCTCCAGCTTTGCTGATTGGTCGTACACGGCTTGGGCGCCGAAGTAGCGCACCGCCCCCTTCAGGGTGTGGGCCGCCAGCCGTAACTTGGCCGCATCCCCCCCGGCCGCCGCTGCGCGAAGGGTGTCGATCAGTTGCGGAATCTCCTCCAGAACGGCGTCGGCGATGGCCGTGAGGATCTTCGGGTTGCCCTGCACGGCCCTCAGGGCGCGCGGCCAATCGACCGCCTGCGCGCGGGCGCCGGGCGCTTCGAGCAGTTCCGACTGCTTGGCGGGTTTGAGCTTCTCGTCGTATTCCATCATCGCCTCGCGGGGAAGTGGGGCTAAAAGCTGCTGAGGGCCGCCCGTTCGTCCTCATGGATCTCGAAGAGCCTCTCCAGTTGGTTCACGCGGAACACCTCCATCGCGTCGGCATGCAGTCCACAAAGCCTCGCCGTCCTGTTCGCGGCGAGCAGTTCGCGGTGCATGACCACCAGCATCCCCAGGAACATACTCGATATGAATCGCATGTGGGACAGATTCAAGACGAGCCGGTCGGCGCTGGCCGCGGCCGCCCGCACCTGGTCCACCTTGTCCATGGCCTCCTCACCGGCCATCAGCCCCGGCAGGAAGGTCAGCACGACGGCGCCGTCGGAGCATTTCCGTACGAACCACAGCAGGTTTCCGCAGTGGGGGCACGGTCCGTCGGCGGCGGCGTCCGGGGGATCCAGGACGACTCCCCCGCCGCAGGCGGGGCAGTGCTCCGGCGCGCCCTCGGCGGCACGAGCAAAAGCGTCCATCGCACACTCCTCTCGGAAAAGGCCCCTCACACTCCTATCTGTATTGTACCGAGCGAGGGCCCCCAGGAAATGCCAGCCCCCCCAACGGTCGGGCCGGCGCGTTTCACCGCTCCGGCTCGACCTTGATGGCGATCAGCGTCATGTCGTCGCGCGGTCTTTCCGGCCGGCAAAAGGCCCGGACCGACTCATAAACGGCTTGCACGATCTCCGCCGCCGGACCGGCGCGTTTCGTGCGGGCCACCTCCAATAACCGCTCCTTGCCGAAAAAGTCGCCCCGGGCCGATCGGGCCTCCGGAATGCCGTCGGTGAACAGCAGTACCACGTCGCCGGGGTCCAGCGTCGTCGGCTCGCAGGGCACCACCGCCACCTCCGGCAGAATCGCCAGGGGCAAGGTTGTACTTCCGAACCGGGCCTTGACTCCACCCGACGCGTCGAGCACATACCCGGGGGGGTGCCCCGCATTGACCGCCGCGAACGACCTGTCGGCCGGCGTCAGCCGGCCAACCAGCAGCGTGACGAAATGGTCGGTCTCCTCAGCGAGAAACCCATTCAGGCGCGCGACCATCTCGTCCAGGTTGTCGTAAACCTGCGCAAGGCAGCGCAGATGGGCAAACGCCAGGGCGGTGACAATGGCGGGGCCCAGCCCGTGCCCCGACACGTCGCCGATGACGAACGCGATTGACCTGTCGGCCATCGGCAGGTAGTCGAAGTAGTCGCCGGCGGCGAACTCGGCCGGCCACGAGGCCCCGGCGATGTCAAAGCCGGGGACGTCGGGCGGGGCCTCCGGGCGCAACCGTTGCTGAATCGCCTGGGCCGCCAACAGGTGCGTTTCCCGCTGCCGCAGCGCCCGCTCCGCCTCCTTGCGCTCGGTCACGTCTTCCACCAAGCCGTCGTACCCGGCCAACTCACCCGCCTGGTCGCAATATTGTATCATCGTGTTGCGAATCCACCGCATCTGGCCGTCCTTGCGATGGATTCGATGCTCGATGGGCCCCGTCTTTTCACCGTTGGCCACTCCGGCGACGTACTGGCGCACCATCTCCCGGTCGTCCGGATGCACCATGTGGATCCACAGGTAGGGGGCGGCCGCGTACTCCGCTGGGCTGTAGCCGGTGGTTGCCACGCATCCCCAGGAGTGCTGCGTCGCCACCGGCGCCCCGCGCCGAAACGTCACCGAGTAGGTGTACGTGGTCACGGCCTCCAGCAGTTGCCGGTAATGCTGTTCGCTGGCCCGCAACGCCTCCTCGGCCCGCTTCTGTTCGGTGATGTCGCGAAAGACGCAATGCAGCAGCAGCCTTCCCGCAAGCGTCAGGGCTTGCGCCGCCACCAGCACGTTCCGGATGTCGCCCGTCTTGGTCCGGTGCTTGGTCTCAAACTCGTCCCGGCCCCCTCGCAGCACGCTTTCCCAATGTCCCTGAACTTCCTCGGCCGTCTCGAGGGCCTCGTAGTCGGAAATGCGCAGGCAGCCGAACTCCTCGCGGGTGTAGCCCAAATGCCCGCACGCCGCGTCGTTGAACTCGACGGCCCGGAGGGTTCGCGGGTCGATCAACAGCACGCCGTCGGGCGACTGCTCGAACAAGACACGGTATCGGGTCCGCGCGTCCTTGTTTTGCTGACGGGTTTGGCGGTGTCCTGCCCGTTCCACGGCGTAGCGGATCGTCCTCACCAGCAGCTTGGGTTCCAAGTCGTCTTTGGAGATGTAATCGTCCGCTCCGGCCTTGACCGCTTCCAGGCCGAACTCCTGCGGACTCATCCCGGTGAGCACGACGATCGGGACCCGGGGGCTGTGCCCGTGGACCGCGGCCAAAGTGGCCAGCCCCACACTGTCGGGTAGGTTCAGGTCCACCACCGCGCAGTCGTACCGCCCGTTGCTCAAATGGTCCAGTCCGGTCGCCAGCCGGTCGGCCCGCTCCAATTCAATGGGTACCTCCCTCGACTGGGTCAGATACTCTTCGATCAGACAGGCGTCGACCAGGTCGTCTTCGATCAATAACAACCGGAGCGAGTCGGTTTCCATAGCACACGCCCTCCCTCCCGCTGCCGCTCCAATTCGGCCGTTGTCACGTTGCTTAGGCTCATTATCGTTCCGTTCATGGGCGGGGCAATTCCTGGAATCGCCTATTCTCGTCCTAGCAAAATGCGTTACCCCGCATCGGGTGGCCCTCACTTAGGTGGAGCGATGTGACTAATGGGAGGTAGTTCTTTTCTTTAGATGCCGCCCCTTGTATGCAACATGCCCATGCCATAGAATGGCTACCTGTCGAAATGATGGCTGAGGGCCGGTCCGAACTATTCGTGACGATGTCGGGCGTCCCCATACAAGCACGCAGCGCAAGCAAGTGGATCCCCAGACGGACAACCACGTTTTCCAGATTCGACAGAATTCGCATGGCTAAAGTGTTGATTGTCGACACCTTTCCCGCGGCCCGAGAGGGCTTGGCCGCGCGAATTGCCGCTCACTTCGACCTGGAGGTCTGCGGGCAGGCCGCCGACACGG
>SKJM01000339.1 GCA_007122045.1 Planctomycetales bacterium
CGATCCTCGACTTGACTACGATGCGATTCATGCAGGCCCCTCTCTTGTACCTGGCAAGCGTAACGGCAATAACCCGGCCCCGCCGACGGATGTGCCGGCGCGCCGCTCACAGATGTCCACCATTAGTAGTGTAACCTGACTGCCATCTCGGCACAAGTGGGGGGATTGCGGGGACAACCTTTGTACGGCCAAGGCCCGCGCAATTATTCATCGACGCTCGGCCCATCAAGCGGCATCCGGGGCGGAGCGGTTTGCCAGAGCAGCGCGATTTCGTCGGGGGTGAGGTGGTAGACGGCGTTGACGAGGTCGCTGAGGTGGTGTTCGAGGCGGAGGGCTTCGGTGGCGAGGGGACGCATGGGGGCGATGGAGCGGGCGTACTCGTCGCGGAGGTTGGCTAGGGCGGCGGAGGTGAGGGGCCGCTTTCGCCCACGTGCCTTGCGTACCTCGACCACGAAGGCGTCGCTGTCGAGGTCCAGCAGGGCCTTGAGCTTCAGCGTCGGTTTCGCTACGTCGTGTTCCACCCGGAGCCAGTCGAGAAGCTGGCGGCGGGTGGTTTGCTGGGTGTGGGCAATCTCCACGAGCCGGCCGACAGCGATTTCAGCTTCCCCCTGGATCTGGTCTGTCGGTTGCGCAATTGGCAATTGCTCCATCATATACCCCAGTGGCGACAGGGCTTCGTCTTTCAGATGCGTCAGGGTGCGCCAATTGTGCCACCACATCAACGGCGAGTTGAGAACGGCCAAGAGATAGGCGTCATCGATTGGAAGGAAAAACGTCTTGTCGTTCCCTAAAAATCCTTCGCGATCCAAAGCATACGACGGATGGAACTGGATCACCTGATATGAGATTTTCGGCTTGTCGAACTCGCGCCAGTACCCGATGGAATCCTGTATCTCGTACCACTGGTATGGCCCGGGCTTCCTTCCCGGCCAATCACCGCCACTCCAATTCTTGGGCTTAGGTTCCAACGCACTCCGGAAACGCTCCAGGTGTTTCTTGATTGACGGATATGCGTTGATGTCAATCCCCCGGCGAGCGAATATCATCCACTGCCCATCCCAACCAGAGTGCCACCGGGTAATGTCTTGCCCGCGCAGGTACGGGCGGATAACGTCCGCGGCGGTACCATCTTGCTCTACAAGCGATTCCTTCGTCGCCGTATCGACAACAAACGCATCATTGCACCCCGTCACAACGCCCCGATACGGCTTCACCCCCGCATACTCCACCAACGGCACCCCTTGTGCCTTAATCTTCTCCAGCAGTTTGTTCACCCCTGCCGGCTCAAATCGTCGACGCGCAGTTGCTCGCGGGGGATGGTGCAAAGGCGGGCGGTGGCGGGTTTGGGGGCGACGGTGGGGCGGCGGGCGACGAGGATGGAGGGGAACACGTCGGCCTGCTCGAAGATCTGCTTCGCGTGCCCGAAATCGACCACCGACTCGATCCACGCCGCGTCCTGAAAGAACCGGCGCAGCGGCTCGGCGTAGCCGGCCTTCATCCACTTGTTCGTCACGACGTACGACAGCAGCCCGCCCGGCTTCAGCAGCCGAAGGCCCAGCTCGTAGAAGTACACGTACAGGTCGGCCATGCCGTGGTACGCACGGTAGGCCTCTTCCAGGTACGGCTTGATGGGCGTCAGCAGTTCCTGCCGCACGTAGGGCGGGTTGGCCACGACGACGTCGAACCCGCCCTGGTCGAACACCTCGGGAAACGCCTCTCCCCATTCAAAGGCCTTGTCGTCCCAGGCGGGGTCGACGACGATGCTGTTGCCCACGCGGATGGTGTGGTCGAGGCTGGTGAGCACCTTGCCGCGCTGGGCCGTCTTGATCCACAGGCTGAGGCGGCAGATTTCGATGGCCTCCTCGTTCAGATCCACGCCGTACAGATTGTTCTCCAGGATACGCTTGTCGAGGTCGAACAGGGTCCGATGCCCGCGCAACTCGGCCAGCCGGTCGTTCGAGGCCTGGTAGGCGGCGTGCAACTGGTCGAACGCCTCGATCAGGAACGCGCCGCTGCCGCAGGCCGGGTCCAACAGCCGCACCGAGGCCAACTCGTCCTGCCACGCCTCCCAGAAGCGCACCAGGGCCGAACGCTCCGGTTTCTTCAGCGTGTCGAGCGTGTACACCCGCGGGTCCCCCAGCGCCGTGCGGGCCGAGCCGCGGGCGTTCTGCCGGTGCAAGTGGCAGAGCCGCTCGAACCGGTCGCGCAGCACGCCGCCGAGGGCCTGTTCGATGATGTAGCGGGTAATGAACGCGGGCGTGTAGAACGCGCCCTCCTTCTTGCGCCGCGTCTTGCGCTTCTCGGCAACGGCCGGCTCGGCCAGCGCGTCCAACTCGTTGCGCAGGTTCTCCAAGTCGGTGATCGACTGCTCGAAAATATGGCCGAGGATATCGACGTCGATCAGGCTGCGGTTGCCGGCGGCCGGGGCGTAGGCGGCGGCCTGGTGGGCGGGGCGGTAGTCGAAATCGCCCAGGTCGCGGAAGTACGCGCATACCTCGTCGGCCACGGTCAGATGGTCGAGCACCGGATCGTCAGCGAACAGCCCGCCGTTGTAGGCGTGGATGCCCAAGCCGGCGTTGCCCCGGTTGATGGCGCCGAACAGGCCGCGGAAGTTGTCCCAGATGGGCCGCGGGTGGTAGGGGTCGCGGTGCTCGTACGCCTTGCGGAGCGATTCGGCGGGCAGCAGGCCGCGGTCCTCGCAGAAGGCGCAGAACAGTACGCGGTCGAGCAGCTTCTGGGCGCAGGTGAGCACGTCGTGGCGGGGTACGGCGGGGTTGTCGCGGCAGAGGCGGGCGAAGGCATCCTGCCGCATCTCGGCGTAGCGCAGGTAGAACTCCTTGGTGAGGTCCTTGCCCACCTGCTCCGACTCGGCCCGCAGCGCGTCGAAGTGGCAGCGGCCCGTTTCCGGCACGACGCGCTCGGCGGCCAGCAGGAAGACGAACCGGCGAAGCAGCTCGTCGTCGGCCGCCAGGTCTTCGGTGTCGAACCGCTCGTAGGTTTGCTGGTCGGTGCCTTTGCCGTACAGCCGCGTTTGCCGGATGGAGGTGACAATGATCCAGTCGCACGGCAGGTTGATGGCGTAGCGGTAGCCCTGGTCGACGGCCGACATGCGGCGTCCGCCGAAAGGCCGGTCGAGCGGGTCCCGCGGCCCCTTGCCTTCGAGCGCGACGATGAACCGCTCCCGCCCGGAGCCGAAGTCGCCCAGGACGGCGTCGGCGAACTCGCCCTCGACCTGCACGTGCTTCTCGCGCGAGATGGTGTAACGAGGGCCGCCGTCGGCCGGGCGGGTGTAGCCGAGCAACTCGCAGAAGAAGTCGGTGAGGAAGTCGGGCAGTATTTCCTGTTCTTTCAACGAGTTCGCCCTGGTCGAGGCGAGCAGTTCGGCCCAGTGCGCCAGTTTCGGACGGAAGGCCTCGACTCGCTCAGGCAGGGCGAACCCGGCCAGGCGGGCCCGGAGCACGTCGGGACGAAACAGGGGCTTGGCTTCGACGGGCATGGAGGAACTTTCGTTGGTTTTCCGTTCCCGAGTACCGACCCTTGTTTCAGGGACAGCACACGGCGTGTGCCTGCTACATTGCTGCGCGCGAGATAGGCTCCCGCACAGAAGTTCTTCTTGGCAGCAGCCATTTTA
>SKJM01000203.1 GCA_007122045.1 Planctomycetales bacterium
CGACGGTCCTGGCGCAGTACACCGTGCGAACTGCGGTTGCCGACCCACCTTTCCCGCCGGCATGTTCCGCAGTGAAACTAAAGGAGTGGTTGCTCAATGAAAGGTAAAGTTGTTTTTGGAGCGCTGCTGGTAAGCGTTGCTCTGAGCGGGCAGGTGTTCGGGTTTGAACTCCTGGACAACCTGCTGGGGCTCAATCGCGGTGGCTGCGGCCCATGCCATCCCGCTGCGTGCGAGCCGGCCGCCGTCGCCGCGTGCGAACCCGCGTGCGTCGAACCCGCAGCCGTCGAACCCGCGCCGCAGGCGTGCACCCCGGCCTGCCCCGACCCCCGTTGTAGGCGGTGCATCCGTCCGGTGCGCGACCTGTTTGCCGGGTTGAAGTGCCTGGCCCACGAATTGGCCTGCCCATCGAAGGCGGACTGCTGCCCGACGGCCGTCGCCTGTAAGCCGGCGGCCGTCGCGTGCCCCGAACCGGCGGCGATTGCTTGTGAGCCGGTTGCGGTTTGCGAGCCGCCCGCCGCGGTGTGTGAGCCGGTTGCGGTTTGCGAGCCGCCCGCTGCGGTGTGTGACCCGGTAGCCGCCTGTACGCCGGCTGCCGCCTGTACGCCGGCCGCCGCGTGCAAGCCGCGGTGCCGCCCGGTGCTGGATCTTCTGGATGGCCTGTTCGGGCGGAAGTGCTGCCCGAGGCCGAAGCAGGTCTGCGGCCCGGTCGCGTGTGCCGCCCCGGCCGGTTGTGTCATCAACGGAGAGCCCGCTCCGGCGCCGGCTCCCGTCGATGAAGACGAGGCTGCCCCGTTGCCGCCGGCTCCCGATCCGTCGGCTTCCATCATCCGGCCCCGTCCGATGCAGGCCAGTCGGGTCATCGCGCAATACTGAACGGCCGATGCCACAACGCGTTGAGGCAAGCCTGCCCGGGTGAGAACTCGGGCAGGCTTTTTCTATGGCTCTTCCGTTTCCAGGTGCAGGCCGCGCCCATGTAGTAGGCACACGCCGCTGTGCCGTCCGGGAAAGAAGCCTGGCGGCACCTGGAAACGGAAGAGCCCTTTTTCTATTCCTTGGCCCGCTTCAGATAGGTGTCGAGGATGATCGGCACCTGGTCGGGGACGACGTTGCCGTGCACGTCGTCGCCGATCATCACCACCGGCGCCAGTCCGCAGGTGCCCAGGCAGCGGGAGCCTTCGAGCGTGAAGATCCGGTCGGTGCTGGTTTCGCCCCAGGAGATGCCCAGTTCCTCGATGAACTTCTGGGCCACGCGGTCGGCGCCCTTGACGTAGCAGGCCGTGCCCATGCATACGTGGATGACGTACTTCCCTCGCGGCGTGAGCCGGAAGAAGTGGTAAAAGCTGGCCACGCCGGCCACCTTGGCCGTGGGCACTTGCAGGAGCTGACCCACGGCGTCGAGCTGCTCCTCGCCCAGGTAACCGAACGTCTCCTGCACTTGGTGCAGGATGCCGATCAGCCGGCTTTCGGGATGCTCGTCCTCGCGGCACGCGTCGATCATCGCGGTAATCTCTTCGCCAAGCGCCTCGCGCGCGGCGGCTTGAACTTCGGGCCAGTTGTCGGTGGTCGTGCTCATCGGATTCCTCGCGGCAGCTTGGCCTGGTAGCGGGTGTGCAGCAGCTTGTGGGCCTTCGGCGAGCCCGGCGCTTCGAGGTAGTTGTCGTACAGCTCGCTGATGGCCGGGTTCTCGTACGACTTGCGGAGTTGCTTGCCCTGATCGATCTGGTGGAGCACCGATGCCCGCTGGCGCAGCAGTTCGGGGTCGAGCACCTTCGCGCCGCGCGGCGGATAGGGCTGGCCCCCGCCGCCGACGCAGCCGCCGGGGCAGGCCATCACCTCGATAACGTGATATTGCTTGCTCCCCTCGCGCACCTCGTCGAGCAATTGCTTGGCGTTCTGAAGCCCGTTGGCCACGCCCACGTGGATGTTGTGCTTGCCGATGGCCACGTACGTTTCGCGCAGGCCCTCGACGTTGCGGACCTCGGTGAAATCGAGCCGTGCGGCGGGCTGGCCGGTGACCAGCTCGCTGGCTGCCCGCAAGGTGGCCTCCATCACGCCGCCGGTCGTGCCGAAGATGTCGCCCGCCCCGCTGGCCACGCCCAGCGGATCGTCGAACCGCCCCTCGGCCAGGTCGGTAAACCGCATGCCGAAGCACTTCATCATCCAAATGGCCTCGCGCGTGGTGAGCACCGAATCGGTGTACGGCGTCCCGTCGGCCATGGCGTGTTCCGGGCGCCGGGCTTCGTACTTCTTCGCCACGCACGGCATGACGGCCACCATGTACACCTGTTTCGGGTCGATCCCCTTCCGCTCGGCGTAGTACGTCTTCGCCAGCGTGGAAAGCATGCTCATGGGCGACTTGCAGGTGGAGGCGTGCGGGATCAGCTCCGGGTAGAACTTCTCCAGGAAGTTGATCCAGCCCGGCGAGCAGGAGGTGATCATCGGCAGCGGGCCTTCCTTCAGCCGGGCGAGGAACTCGTGGGCTTCCTCCACGATGGTCAGGTCGGCCCCGAAGTCGGTGTCGAACACGGCGTCGAACCCCAGCCGCCTCAGCGCGGTAATCATCTGCCCGGTGGCCGGCGTGCCGGGCGGCATGCCGAAGCCCTCGCCGATGGCCGCCCGGATGGACGGGGCCGTCTGCGTGACCACGTGCATTTCGGGGTCGGCCAGGGCGCGCCATACGTCGTCGGTTTCCGAACGTTCGAGGAACGCCGCCACCGGGCACACATTGATACACTGCCCACACTGAATGCACACCGAATCATCCATATTCGCCAGATGCGCCGGCCCGACGACCGTGAGGAACCCCCGCCCGTGCTGGCTCAGGTTGTACACGCCCTGGATCTCGGCGCATACCCGCACGCACCGCCCGCACAGGATGCATTTGTTCGGATCGCGGATGACCGAGTGGCTGCCAGCCTCGATGGGCAACTGCTTGCGCTCGCCCTCGAACAGCCGCCGGCGCACGCCGGTGGCGAAGGCCAGGTTCTGCAACTCGCAGTTCGAGTCGCGTTCGCAGGTCTGGCAGTCCTTGGTGTGGTTGTCGAGGATCAATTCGACGATGTCGCGCCGCGCCTGGCGGATTTGCGGCGAGTTGGTCGCCACGACCATGCCTTCCCAAACCGCCACGCTGCACGCCGCCAGGTAATAGCCGAACCCCTTCACCTCCACGATGCAAACCCGGCACGAGCCGGCCAGGCTGAGGTCCGGGTGGTAGCACAGCCGCGGAATGTAGATGCCCAGCGAATCGGCCGCCTCCATCACGCGGGTGCCTTCCGGCACCGTCAGCCGGTTGCCGTCGATCGTGAGGGTTACTTGCTTACGCTGGGCCATGGTAAATCCTCCGTTGGGGGCGTTTTCTACCTGCGGGCGACCGCGTCGAAGCGGCACACCTCGAAGCACTTGCCGCACTTGATGCACCGCGCCTGGTCGATCACGTGCGGCTTGCGCCGCTCGCCGTCAATGCAGGTGACCGGGCAATTGCGCGCACACACGGTGCAGCCGACGCACTTCTCGGGAATGATTTCGTAGTACAGCAGCGCCGCGCACTTGCAGGCCGGGCACTGCTTGTCGGTCACGTGGGCCTCGTACTCGTCGCGGTAATGGGCCAGCGTGCTGAGCACGGGATTCGGCG
>SKJM01000588.1 GCA_007122045.1 Planctomycetales bacterium
CTGTTTTCGTGGGTGGACGACTGGATCGGGGGGAAGCGCACCGTCACCATCGCGCTGGTGGGGCTGATGCTGCCCGGTACGGCCCTGCTGCTGGTCCGCTCGACGCTGTGGTTTTGGATCTTCGCGCTGGCGATGGGCGTGTTCATCGGTCCCGCGCAGGCCGGCAGCCGGTCGTACCTGGCGCGGATCGCGCCCGAGAAGTTGCAGAACCAGTTGTTCGGCTTGTACGCGTTTTCCGGCAGGGCGGTGGCGTTCCTCGGCCCGTTGCTCGTCGGCGGGCTCACTCATCTGACGCAAAGCCAGCGCGTGGGGATGAGCGCCGTGGTGGGGCTGGTGTTTCTCGGATTCCTGGTTTGGCTTACGGTCCCGCGCGAAGACCAAGTGGCGCCGGAGTAGGGAGCGACCCCAAAAAACCCTCGGGCATTTCCGGGGAACAGGAGAAAACAGAGGTAACAGAGTGTTCCTCTCCGTTATCTCTGTTGGCTCCTGTTCAGTCCATCCACCATGTGCTCAGCGCTCCCGTCCTCGGTTGCACGTCACACGCCTTCGGCGTCGAGCGCGGCGATCAGCGCGTCGGCGGCTTCCAGGGCGGCGGGGGTTTGCTCGGGCCGGAACTTGCCCTCGGCGCCCACAAGCTGCGCCAGCACCGCGGTGGCGATGCGTTCGCGCCGCTCGCGGAGGTGGGGATCGAGGCGTTGCTTTTCGATTTCCGTCATGCTCACTCCTTACTGCGACAGGCTGGCGTAGCCTACGCCAATTTGGCCGACACGTGGGATGCAGCGTGGGATAGGCTTCCAGCCGGTCAGAGACGCTCGTGAGAACGCTTGACAGGCTGAAAGCGTGTCGTACATGGGGACAGGCTGAAAGCGTGTCGTACACGGGGACAGGCTGAAAGCCTGTCGTACATGGGGACAGGCTGAAAGCCTGTCGTACACGGGGACAGGCTGAAAGCCTAACTCGCGGTTGTGGTGGAGCCGTTCGTGCACAGGTGGCGGATGGCCGCGACGAGGTCCTTGGCCGGGGCGTGCTTGCTGATGTACCCGTCGGCGCCCGCTTCGGCCATCGCCCGGCGGACGCCGGCCTCTTCGTGGAGCGAGAGGCCCACCACGACGGTTTCCGGCCGCCGGTGCTTGATCTCCCGCGTCGCTTCCACGCCGTTCATCCCGGGCATGTCGACGTCCATGATGACGGCGTCGGGGCGGAGCGCCTCGGCCTGTTCGACGCCCTCCCGGCCGTTGGCGGCTTCGCCGACCACTTCAATATCGCCCAGGCGCTCGAGCAGCCCGACCATCCCCTCGCGCACCACTTCGTGGTCGTCGACCACGAGCACCCGGATGGAACCCCGCCGGACATGGGGCGGCCTCGCACGCGCGGCGGCGTGCCGGGCCGTTTCCCGGGCTTCTTCGGGTTCCGCCTCCTCCGAGGCCGGCACGAACATTCGGAAGCACGCACCGCCGCCGGCGCCGTTGTGTATTTCCAACATCCCTCCCAAGGCCTCCAACCGTTCTCGAATATTGAACAAACCGAACCCCTCCGGCTGCCGCAAGCGGGCCTCGACGGCTTCGGGGTCGAAGCCGTCGCCGCGGTCCTCCACCTGGGTGACGAAATGCCCTCTCTGGAAGGACAGAGCGACCCGCGCCTCCAACCTTCCCGAGTGTTTCACCACGTTGAACAGCAACTCGCGTACCGCATCGAACAGAAAAACCCGGAGATGCTCAGGAGCAGGGGGAAGGTCCCCACCAATTTGGAGGCCGACCTCCAATCCGTGCTGCTCGCCGAACCACCCGCCCAGCCATCCAAGCACCTCGGCCAGCGAGCCGTACTCGATCACCGGGGGGCTCAATTCCTGGGTAAGGTTCCGCGAGGTGCTCATACATTCGCCCAGCAACGCGTCGAGCTTCTGGACGTGTGGCTCCCGTTGGCCGGCCTCGCACTCCACGAGCACCGGCAGGCGCAGCTTGACGGCCAGGAGCAATTGTTGCAAGTCGTCGTGCAGCAGCTTGGCCAGCCGGCGGCGTTCGCGGTGTTCGGCCTCGCTCAGTTCGGCGGCCAGGCGGCTGAGGTCGCCCGCCCGCCGCTCGGCCACGGCGGTGCGTTCGGCCACCTGGGCTTCGAGCGTTTCGTTCAGTTGTTTCAATTTTTTCTCCGCCCGCTTCCGCTCCCGCAGGTCGAGCCCGATGCCGATCCGCGTGTCGTCGGTCAAACGAATATTGGCCCACTCGGTCGGCACCCGGCTGCCGTCCTTGGCCGCCAATTCCTGTTCCAGCCAGCCGGGGGTCAACGACTGCATGTGGTGGACCACCGCCGCCCGGCACTGCGGGTCGGGGCAAGCCTTCGCCATGAAATCGCCTTCGGCGGCGTCGGCCGTAGTCCAACCGAGCACCTCCTCGACGTGCCGGTTGAGCGTGAAACGCCGGAGGTTGGCATCCCAAATGACCAGCATGACCGGGATGTTGTCGACGATGCCTTGCAGCAGTTCCCGTTGCCGGCCGAGCGCTTGTTCGGCCCGCTGGCGGGCGGCCAATTCGTCGCGGACCTGGTACTGCCGCCACCTCGACCGCACCGCCGTCCGCACGGCGCTGACCAGCGAGGCGGTGCGCAGCGGGCGTTCGAGCAGCCGCAAGTAGGCGAAATTCTCGAGGTTCCGCAGCAGTTGCCAGCCGTCGCCCTGGTCGCGGCTGCGCGAGATCATCAGCAGCAGCGGGAAGTCCGACCAAGGCGGCTGCTCGGCCAGCGCGGCGCCGAGTTGGTCGACGGCGCCGCCGGCCAGGGCCTCCTCGGCCACCAGCGCGGCGGCGGCGCCCTCGCGGACTGCGCCGCACAGGGCGTCGACGTCCGGGCAGGGCTCCGCCCCGATGCCGGCCTGGCCGAGCACGCGGCACACTTCCGCGGCGTCGCGCCCGTAGGGCGCCAACACCAGCACCCGCTGTTCGATCGTGTCTTCCGGGACGGCAGTCGCCGTGGTGGTATTCGCAGACATGGGATGGGACCCTTACGATTTCGATTTGCTATCAGCGCTAGCGCTTGGTGATGCGTGGATGGAAGCGGCTGGCATGACGGTCCGCCTCGTCTTCGACGGACAGGAATGTCCATTCTACGGGTGAGCTGCAAGTTGCCGCCGGCGACTACGATCCTGCTTCCCGAATCTCTTCCGCCGAACCGCTCAGAATCCCTCGAAACCGCCGGAGCGGTTCCCCGATTTGAATGCCCTGCGGGCTGAATTGCAAGGGGTGGATTGTCGGCTCGTGGGGGCCGCCGCGCCGTTTATACATCGAGACGGCCTTGCGCAATTCGCCCGCATACTCGAACGTGTGGAACAGCAGCACCGAATCGGAGATGTAGCTCAGGTCGAACGGCGCCTGCCGCGGGGTTCCCGGCAGACCGTGCTGGGCCATCACCAACAGCACCGTCACCCCTTGCTGGCCCAGATAGCTGAGCAACTCATGCAAGTGGAGGGTGAGCAGCCGCTCGTCGGGCATGGCGTGGACGTAGCCGGTCAGGCTGTCGATGACCACCAGCCGCACGTCCCGCTCGACGACGGCTTCGCGGATGGCGTGGCTGAACTCGCCGGGGGTCAGCTCGGCCGGGTCGACTTGGCGAACTTCCAGCATCCCGCGGTCGAGGGCCCC
>SKJM01000802.1 GCA_007122045.1 Planctomycetales bacterium
AAGTGACCTCCCGGGAGGAGGTCCATGTCCTCGGCCTGTTCGATTCCGAACAGGGCGCACTAGCAATGCAGGATGTCGTGTACGCGAACCTGCCGGGCGAAAACGACGAGGAAGCGTTCGGCCCGCAAACGGTCGTCGACGCACAGGATCGTGTTCTCGGCGCCAACCGGCGGTTGCTCATTGGGGCCACCACCCTGAGCCTCGAGCAGGTGGTCGACGCCATCCACGGCTTCCGCGGGCTGGCGGTTGCCGCGCACGTCGACCGCGAGAGTTTCGGGCTGATCGGGCAGTTGGGCTTTGTGCCGCCGGGGCTGAAGCTCGACGCCCTGGAGGTCTCCCCCCGGGCGGCCGCCGCTGCACGCCACGACCTGCCCGTGGTGACCGGTTCCGACGCCCACGGCCTCGACCGGATCGGCAAGGGCTGTACATCGTTATGGATCGAGCGCCCCAGCGCCGGCGAGATCGGCAAGGCGTTGCGCAACGAAGGCGGCCGGAGGGCAATGATTGCCATGGAAGACCTTTCCCTGCATATCCTCGACGTCGCTGAGAATGCGCTGGCCGCCGAGGCC
The DNA here is from genome assembly GCA_007122045.1 of Planctomycetales bacterium. GTDB lineage: Bacteria > Planctomycetota > Planctomycetia > Pirellulales > Thermoguttaceae > PWXP01. Next base: position 570 of record SKJM01000802.1, read on the forward strand.
ACGCACATCACCATCACCATTGCCGAAGACACCGGGAAGGACCGCTTGACCCTGGAAATCACCGACAACGGGCGGGGTATGGATGCCGGGACCCGCCGCAGGGCGCTCGACCCGTTCTTCACGACCCGAACGACGCGGCGCGTGGGCCTGGGCCTGCCGCTGCTTGCCCAGGCCGCCCGGGAATGCAACGGGGCGCTGGAACTCGACTCGGCACCGGGCCGGGGCACGACGGTGCGGGCCGTGTTCCAATTGAGCCACCCGGACCTGAAACCCTTCGGCGATATGGCAGCCACACTCGAAACCCTGATCCGCGGCCGGCCGGAACTCGATCTTCAATTCCAATACGAGCGCGATTCAGAATGCATCGCCCAGTTCAACAGCGGAGCCCAGGGGACTGTCCCAATTTTCGCGGCACGCCGACCAGGCCGCCCACCCGACCGGCCGCATGGCCGCGAAAATGGGACTGTCCCCCTTGCAGACACTGACGAAGAGGAGTCAGCCGATGATTAATCTGACAATCGACGGCAAGAACGTCCAGGTCGACGAAGGAGCCAGCGTGCTCCGGGCGGCCGAGAAGCTCGGCATCGAAATCCCGACCCTTTGCCATCACAAGGCGCTGGTGCCCTACGGGGCGTGCCGCCTGTGCCTGGTGGAGTTGGAGTTCTCGTGGGGGTCGCGAATCCAGGCCTCCTGCGTCTACCCGGCCGGCGAGGGACTGGTGGTCCGTACCGACACCGACCGCGTGCTCCGTACCCGCAAGATCATGATGGAACTGCTCTTGGCCCGCTGCCCGCGGGTCGAAGTGATCCGGGAGATGGCTGCGAAGATGGGCCTGACGGATACGCGGTTCCCGAAGAAGGACGAGGATTGCATCCTGTGCGGCCTGTGCGTGCAGGTGTGCCAGGAGCGGATGGGGGTGGGGGCGATCAACTTCGTCGGGCGCGGCGTGGAGAAGCGTATCACGACGGCGTACGACAAGCACTCGCCCGTCTGCATGGCGTGCGGCGCGTGCGCGCTGGTGTGCCCCACGCAGGCCGTCGACCTGTCGAAGGTGACCACCCGGCCCGTGCGGCCGATCCTCTCGGAGTTCGATGAGCGGCTCGCCGGCCGGCCGAGCATCTACATTCCTTTCCCGCAAGCGGTTCCGCACAAGCCGGTGATCGACAAGAACACGTGCCTCCGCCTGCTCGACGGCAAATGCGGCGCGTGCGAGGCGTTCTGCGACGCCGGCGCGATCGTGTACGACCAGGAGGACCGCGTCGAGACCATCGCGGTGGGTACCATCATCGTATCGACGGGGTTCGACCTGTTCGACGCCCGGCACATCGCCCGCTACGGTTACGGCCGCCTGCCCGGTGTGATCGACTCGCTGGAGTTCGAGCGGCTCAGCCACGCCAGCGGCCCCACCGGGGGTGAACTGCTCACGGCCGCCGGAAAGCCGCCCGAGGCCGTCGCCATCATCCACTGCGTCGGCAGCCGGGACGAGAACTACAAGGAGTACTGTTCCCGGGTATGCTGCATGTACTCGCTGAAGTTCGCCCACCTGGTCAAGGAGAAGACGGGGGCGGAAGTGTACAACTTCTACATCGACATGCGCACGCCCGGCAAGGGCTACGAGGAGTTCTACAAGCGGCTGTTGCACGAGGGGGTGCATTTCATCCGCGGAAAATGCGCCGAGGTGACCGACGTGGCCGAATCGCCCGACGAGGAGGGAAAGCTCATCGTCGTCGGCGAGGACACCCTGCTGGGGCTGACGCGCCGCGTGCCCGTCGACCTGGTCATCCTTTCCTCGGCCCTGGTGCCGCGCGCCGACGCCGACGACGTCGCCCGCACCTTCTCGCTCAGTTGCGCCCAGGGCGGATTCTTCCTGGAACGGCATCCGAAGCTGGCGCCGGTCGAGGCGGCCTCCGACGGCGTGTACCTTGCCGGCGCCTGCCAGGGGCCGAAAGACATCCCCGACTCCGTGGCCCAGGGCGCCGCGGCGGCCGCCTGCGCGCTGTCGCTGATGGACAACGGCAAGGTGACCCTCGAGCCGGTCACCGCCGAGATCGACGCCGAACGTTGCAGCGGATGCCGCATGTGCCTTGCCTCATGCCCCTACGAGGCCATCGTCTTCGACCGGGAACAGGGCGTTTCCGTCGTCCAGGAAGAACTGTGCAAGGGGTGCGGCACGTGCGTGGCCACCTGCCCGTCGGGCGTGGCCAGGCAGCGGGGCTTTACCGACGTCCAGGTGTACGCCGAACTCGAAGGCGTACTCGCAATATAGAGGAGCGAAACCACCATGGCCGAAGAACCGTTCGAACCGCGAATTGTGGCCTTTCTGTGCCGCTGGTGCTCCTACGCCGGCGCCGACTTGGCGGGCACGAGCCGCGTCGAGTACCCGCCCAACGTCACGCCCATCCGTGTGATGTGTTCCGGCAGGGTCGATCCCACCTTTGTGGTCAAGGCCCTGGCCGACGGCGCCGACGGCGTGCTCATTGCCGGCTGCCACCCGGGCGATTGCCACTACCAGGAGGGCAACTACAAGGCGATGCGCCGGTATCCCCTGCTCGTGAAGCTGCTCGAGCAGTTCGGCATCGAGCCGCAGCGGTGCCGGCTGGAGTGGATTTCCGCCGCCGAGGGCGACCACTTCGCGGCGGTCGTGAAAGACCTTACCGAGAGCATCCGCGCCCTGGGGCCGCTGCGATGGAACGGGGCCAAACCCGCCGGTGCAGCCGCCCTCGCAGCCGCTGCCGCGGCCGCCGAAGGGGCCAACATCGAGGAGGTGCATGTCCATGGCTGAAAAACCGAAAGTCGCCTTCTACTGGTGCGCCTCCTGCGGAGGCTGCGAGGAAACGGTCGTCGACCTGGCCGAAGACGTGCTCAAGGTCGTCGAGGCGGTCGACATCGCCCTGTGGCCCGTCGCGCTCGACTTCAAGCTGGCCGACGTGGAGGCCTGGGCGCCGGGCGACGTGACCGTGGCCTTTATCAACGGCGCAGTGCGGACCTCGGAGCAGGAGCAGTGGGTGAAGCTGCTCCGCGCAAAGTGCCCGCTGGTCGTCGCGTTCGGCTCCTG
>SKJM01000435.1 GCA_007122045.1 Planctomycetales bacterium
AGCAGATGTCGAAGGTCGTCACTCATAGCGCAGTGCCTCCACGGGGTGCAGCATGGCGGCTCGCATCGCCGGCAGCACGCTGGCCAGCACGGCAATGGCGAGTGCCCCGCCCACGATCCACCACACGGTCCACGGGTCGACGGTCGCGGGAATGCGGTAGAAGTAGTAGACGGACGGATCGAAGACGGGCCGGCCGGTGAGCCGCCCCAGCAGGGCGGCGATTTCGTTGATATACTTCACGAACAGCAGCCCGAGCACCGTGCCCACGCCCGAACCGACCACCCCCAAGGACAGGCCGTAGGTCAAAAAGATGCCCATCACGCCCGAGGCCGACGCCCCCAGCGATTTCAGGATGCCGATGTCGCGGGTCTTCTCGATGACGATCATCAGGAAGATGGCTAGGATTCCAAAGCCGGCCACGGCGATGATCAAAAACAGCAGCACGTTGAGGATGGCCGTTTCCATGGCCACGGCGGCCAGCAGCGGCCCCTGCCGGTCGCGCCAGGTTTCAACGTTATACAAGTGCGGATCGAAGGCGGCGCGCAAGCGGTCGCGCACTTCGTTGCCGTCGGCGCCCGGCTTCAGCTTGATCTGGATGGCGCTGATGTAGCCCACCCCCGTCGACGGATCGATCATGCCGCGCAACTCCTGGAGCTTGCGGATGGGAACGAACACGAACCCGGAATCGTACTCGCTCATCTTGCTCTCGTAGAAGTCGACCACGGTGAACCGGTCGCTGATGGCCTGCGGCGGGGTGCCGGCGGTGGGAAAGGTGAGCCGGATGTCGTCGCCGGGCAGCAGCAACATGCCGTCCTCGCCGCTGGGCAGCCGCACGGCCGACAGCGCGATGCCCAGCACCGCGCCGGTGTGCTGGCGTTCGGCCGGGTCGAACTCCGCTTCCCGCGGCTCGGAGCGGCGCTGCGCGGCGAAGGGGTCGGCCGGCGCCGGTTGCGGAGCCGGGCGGTGGCCGTCGTCCCACTCCGGCTCGGCCGGGCGGGCGAAACGCGAAGCCGGGTCGAACGGCATCCGGTCCATCTCGGAGCCGTGTCGAAGCGCGGCCTCCGGACCGGGGGCAATCAAGGGCGGCTCCGGCTCGTCCGGGTCGTTTCCTTGGCCCGAAACCCGCCGCTCGAACCGCCGGTAACTGGCCATGCGCCGCCGGTGCTGCCAGCCGGCGTCGGCCATCTGCGGCCGGCTGGGGGTTCCCAGGCTGTCGGCCAGGCCGCCCGCGTCGTACCCGTCTTCGCGCAGCTCGAAGCTCACCTGCCGGCGGTTCTCCGGATGCTGCAGATAGCGGCTGAACTCGCTCACCTCGCCGTGCGTCGTCTCGTCGATGCCGATCAACTGCACCTGGCGGGTGATCCAGTTGTTGTCGTACTGGAAGCTCAGCATCGCCGGCACGACGACCGTCGCCGTCATGGCCTCAATTTCATCGCCGGCCAGCTCGCGAAGCCGCTCCTTGTGCCACGCGGCGTCGGGCACCCCCTCCAGGCTCCGGGAGGTCACCACCAGGTCGGAAAGAATGCCATAAATGCGGTTCTGCATCTCGCGCGTGAAGCCGGCCATCACGCTGTTGACCACGATCATCGTGGCCACGCCCAGCATGACGCTGATGATGGACGCCAATGCGATGTACCGCGTGCGAAGGTAACGCCACGAGAGTAGAAGTTTGTACATGAGTCTTTGGCTTCCTTGCCGGTTGGCCTTCACCGGACGTGAAGGATGATTGCTTACGCGTCGGCCTCCGGACGCAGCAGCGGGAACAGGATCACCTCGCGAATGGTCTGCGAATCGGTCAGCAGCATGACCAGCCGGTCGATGCCGATGCCCAGCCCGCCGGCCGGCGGCATGCCGTGCCGCAACGCCCGGACGAAGTCGCGGTCCATGCGGGCCATCGAGTCGTCCTCGCTGAGGCCGGCAAGCTGTTGGCTGAACAGTTGTTCCTGCAAGTCGGGGTCGTTCAACTCGGTATAGGCGTTGGCCACTTCCATGCCGCGGATGAACAACTCGAACCGCTCGGCAATCTCCGGCCGGCCCGGCTTGCGCTTGGTCAACGGGCAGATGCTGGCCGGGTAGTCGAGCACGAACACCGGACCGGTGAGCCGGTCCTCGACCTGTCGTTCAAAAATCTCGTTTTTGACCACGTCGCGGTGCTTGCCCTGCGTGTCGATGCCCAGTTCCAGCGCCAGGGCGCCGAGGGCGTCGCCGTCGGCCGGGTCGGCGCCGGTGTGGCGGGCGAACAGCTCGTCGTAGGTGGCCCGCTCGAACGGGGGCGTGAAGTCGAGCGGCTCGCCGCCCCAGGCGAGCTTCAGGTCCTGGCCCGTCGCGCGGACCGCCTCGACGATCACCCGTTCGGTCAACTCCATCATCGTCTCGTAGTTGCCGTAGGCCTGGTACACCTCGAGCATGGTGAACTCGGGGTTGTGCCGCGGGCTGATGCCCTCGTTGCGGTACACGCGGCCCAGCTCGTACACTCGCTCCATGCCGCCCACCAGCAGCCGCTTCAGGTGCAGTTCCAGCGCGATGCGCAGGTACAGGTCGATATCGAGCGCGTTGTGGTGCGTGGTGAAGGGGCGCGCGGCGGCCCCGCCGGCCACCGCGTGCAGCGTGGGCCCTTCGACCTCGACGAAGCCCTCGGCGCCGAGCGTCTGCCGGATCGACTGGACGATGCGCGTCCGCCGCAGGAATCGCTCGAGCACCCCCTCGCCGTGGATCAGGTCGAGGTAGCGGAGCCGCTGCCGCAGTTCGGGGTCTTGCAGGCCCTTGTACTTTGCCGGGGGCGGAGCCAGGGCCTTCGTGAGCAAGTGCACCCGCTCGGCAAAGATGGTCAGTTCGCCGGTTCGGGTACGGTTGAACTCGCCATCGACGCCTACCAGGTCGCCCAGGTCGATGCACTGGGCAATTGCCCAGCCTTCCTCGCCTACCTGTTTTTTCCCGAGGAACAGTTGGATGCGACCGGTCCAGTCCTGGATGTCGAGGAAGATCAGCTTGCCGGCCTTGCGCTGGAGCACCACGCGGCCGGCGGCGCGGACCTTCGGCCCGCGGGCCGGCGGCGGCTTGCCGGTTTGGCCATCGCCGGTGGGTTCCACGACGATTTCGTTCTCCCGGGCGCGGAGGTCGCCTATGGCCGAGTGATTGTCGAACCGGCCACCCCATGGGTCGATGCCCATTTCCTCTAGTTTGCGCAATTTCTCTCGTCGCGCGGCCTCCAACGCCGCTCCGCCGGTCCGTTCGTCCTGGTTCGGGTTCGTCATGTTGGGTAGGGATTGCGGGAACTGAACGGGCAGCATTGTAGTGGAAGCGGCTCTTGGGTCAATGGCAACTCGGCGCATCCCGACGGTGCGACGCGCTGGCCGTTGTTCGCCCGCCTCTTCGGTACCGTGGAATCGTCCCACTGCCCACCGGCATGCACGTCGGGCGTGCGGCCGGCGTCCTTGCCCGACCGTTCCTCGCCACCATCCGGCGAGGAAGCCCGTGGGCTTTCTCTGCCCCAAGGAATCTCCCTTGTGTCCTACTCGCGCTGCACGACCGGGTAGGTCAGCCACTCCCGGATAGACCATACATGGTCGGTCAGACCGGCCGCCATGGCTGGAGTGCGCGGGAGCCATTGACCGTCAGGGC
>SKJM01000353.1 GCA_007122045.1 Planctomycetales bacterium
ACCGCGCTCACTTTGCCGCTGCCCTCGAGAATCCGCCTCACTTCCTTACTGCTGTGGATGGTCCAGTTATGAGCGCTTTCGCGGTCGAGACGCTGGTGGATGAACACGACGGTCGGCTTTTGGGCCCGCTCGAGCGTCTCTTTCAGCCATTGCTGCTGCTCGGCGGGGATGTCGGTATTGGAAAAGCCGTCTTCCGGCAGCGCTTCGTCGTAGGATACGCCGGCCCTGCTGTACTGCGCGTCGAGCGTGATAAACGTAACCCCGTTGACATCAAACGAAAACACGGTTGCGTCCTGGCCGCAGATACGGGACGGACCGCAGAAGTCCATCGACGCGTGTCCGATTCGTTCGGGCCTTGCAGGCTTGGCGGCCCAGTGAAGAACCCAGTCCTGAAGGGGGCCTAAAGGCCCCGGTCCGAGCGGCGTGACCGCGTGGGGCACGCCGGCCATGCTCGCAACGGTCCGAAGGGAGCGTTCGCGGCGCCCTCTCGCCGTGCCTGCGTGGAACTTCCCGAAAACAGAAGCTGCCTGCGCGGTGTACTTGCCTTAATTGGCTCCCCGGTGTAAAATAGTATTCCAACTGGTACAGTACCAAACGCCCTGTCCTTCCCTGGACAACACCCACCCAAGGAGTAAATGTATGAGAAGTCACCCACACCGCTTGCTGTCGACGCTGGCCGTCTTGGTGTTCCTCGGCGCCGGCTTGTTCTATCTGAGCACCGGGCGTTCGCAATCCGGTTTCCGGGCGGAAGGCTCCGAGAGTCCCACGGCGGCAGCGGAATGTTGCGGCAGTGCCGTAGCCGACGAATGTAGTAGGAGTGCCGCAGCCGAGGGTGGTTGCGGCAGCGCCGCGACCGACGAGTGCGGTGCCGGCGACTCGGCCCGCGGATGTTGCGGCAGCGACTCGGGCGAGGGGTGCGGCGCCGGCGACTCGGCCGACGGATCTTGCGGCGCCGACTCGGCCGACGGATGCGGCGCCAGCGACTCGGGCTGCGGATCTTGCGGCAGCGACTCGGCCGAGGGGTGCGGCGCCGGCGACTCGGCCTGCGGATCTTGCGGCAGCGACTCGGCCGAGGGATGTGCCCGCCATGACGCCGAAACGGCTGGATGCGGCGTCCATCGGCACGTGGCCGGAGGATGTTGCTCGTAATAGGTATGCGACGGATCCGAATGTGCCGCGCGGAGTTCGGGCCGGCAGTGTGCGCATTGCGGGCACGCGCGAAGCCCACCGCCTGGCGACGGAAGTGAGCAGGAAGGGACATCACTGATACTCCAATCAGTGATGTCTTCTTCCTCCCTGCAGCCGATGGCTATGCCGCTCGCCGAACGCGTCCGGTTTCCGCACCGTGTCATCGCCGACCGGCTGCTTCCGCAGGTGCCGGTAGGCGCGCCGAGCGATTCGAGCAGGTGGCGGAGTGCCAAACCGACCTCGCGCTGGTGCTCGGACCGCAGCAACTGCCGGATGAACCGCGGCGTCGCGCCCGAGAGACCATCGACGTTTTCGGCCTGCTCGGGCTGCTCGGGCTGCTCCTCGACGAGCGCGCGGGAGGCCAGCCGGCCGAGCACCGACTCCCGGTTTTGCAGGATGCGGTCCAGCTGCCAGTGAATCTGTCGCGAAAATGGCAATAATGCCTTGAGGCCCCTGCCAGCGCACCATGGCGCGCCGGGAACCACGGCGGCGTAGCCGGCGAACGGTCGCGCGGCCGTGCCGCACGCGGTCCTCCTGGGGGCGGCTCACACCGGACGGTCGGCATCGCCGTCTTTGGAGAGTTGTCGCATGACAAAACGCATCACGCTGGCCGTTCTCGGCGGCTTCCTCGGGTCGGGAAAGACGACCACCCTGCTCCGCTTGGCGCGGCACTACACCGCCGCGGGGCGAAGCGTCGGCATCGTGACCAACGATCAGGCCGAGAACTTGGTCGACAGCCGACGCCCGCCCGAGCTGTCGCGTGCGGGCAACCGGATGGCCGAAGCAGGGCATTTGTTGATTAACGCGCGGAGCGAGAGCGAGCCGGCCAGGCTCCGCGAGGTGGTGGAATGGGCCCTCGCCGATCTGGCTTCCCGGCGCACGTTCCGTGTGGCTCCGGCCGGCTTGGCCAGCTTTGCTCCGGCCCGCCCCGAACCGACCTACCGAATGAGGAAGTCATAGTCCCAATCTACGTTCCAAGCCCCCCTGCACTCAGGATTAGCCCCCCCCGGACGGTGCCGGAACGGGCTTGTACTTGAAGCGGCGCCTGGCCCTTTTTGGAGTGTCGGCTTTAACCGGTTGGAAAAGCCGCCTGAAGGCGGGACTCCCACACGCTGCAAGGCCGTTTCCGCCCCCCTTCGCGCACGGGCTAGGCTTCAATCATTACTATCAAAGTGCTAATTGCTTGGCCTACGGCGATGATCGGAGCCGATCTTGCCGCCAAGAGCTCAAAAAGGCCCCTACTGTTGGGTGATTTAACGGCGATTTTCCATGACGACGGATAGAAAATATACGAAATTAGGAATAGGGGGTTGACCACGGTTGAGTTCCAGCGAAAAATGGCAGTAGGTTGTCGTGGGATTGAACCCCTATCCGATACGGCGCGCCCTCTCTTTTCAGGTCGCTCTCTTTGTCCGGGTACTTTGGAGGAAATCCGCATGAGCCGTTTTCCCCTATCGAACTCTCCCCGGTATTCCGGCTGTCATTGCGATCTGTGCAGCGATCGGGTCGGCCCCCGGTCGGGCGGCAAATTTCTCCGGCACGGACGCTTCGGCTGAAGACCGCGGCTCGGAACGCAGAGGCGTCGAGTTCCGCGGCGTGCGGCCCGGCGAGACGACCCGCGAGCAACTGCTCGGCAAGGCCGACTGGCAGGCCGCTTTCACGGCCGAGCGGAAAATCCAACTGCCGGGCGAGCCACGGCAAGCCGCCTTCCTGCGCGAATATGCGCTGAAGCCGTGGCGGTCCGTCGCCGTCATCATCGCCGACGGCAAGGTGCAGGCGATCGACTTCCTCCCGCCCGAAAACGCCAACTACGTGCCGGCTCAACTCGCGAAGGTGATGCAGTTGGGGGAATTGGCTCCGTTGGAGGAGATTCCGCCGCCTGCCCGGTTCGGCCTCGGTGAAGACCCCCTTCCGGAAATGCTGTCTTCCGCGTCGCACTGTGCCCTGTTCTTCCTCGACAAGGTCGACGACGGGATGGCCCGGACGGCGCGGATTCGCTTGTATCATCCCCGTCCGGAACACTCGGAGCAAAGGACCGAACCGGCTGCGCCCGATGCGGAGGTGAGCGCGGCGGCCCGGCAGGTCGCCATGGTTCGCGCCGCGGCGGAAGAAGGGAACGTGGGGGCGATGCACCGCCTTGCTGGGATGTACGCCAACGGCCGAGGCGTGCGTCGCGACGTGCCCGAAGCGGTCCGCTGGTACCGCGCGGCGGCAGAAGGGGGCAACGTGGCGGCGATGTTTGAACTCGCGCAGCGCCACCGGAAGGGGGACGGTGTGGCTCGTGACGACACGGAGGCGATCCGCTGGTACCGCGCGGCGGCGGCGAGGGGGGAACGTGCGGCAATGAGTACGCTCGGAGGCATGTATTACTTTGGTGGGCGTGGCGTCGATCGCGACAAGACCGAGGCAGTCC
>SKJM01000722.1 GCA_007122045.1 Planctomycetales bacterium
CGCCCTGCGATCAGGATTATCTTCGCAAGGTGGCCAAGGAAACGGCTCCGGAAGAGTTGGAGCGGTGGTACAACCGGCACGTGGCGCAACTGTATGGCGAATTGGACGCCTACGACCAGGATGGGATCTTCCTGGGAGACGGCTCCTACTTGTTCGTGCCGGACAACAAGAATTACGAGGGTTCCGTGCGGCTGTTGTTCGATGAGCACAACCACCCGGTCAGCAAGGACCAGAAAAAGAAGATGACGCCCGCCGAACGCGACCGCTGCCAGTGGCGACGCTGCTATAAGGTGGTGTTTCTCCTGCACTGCGACCGCCCGGGAGAACGATTCGTGGTCGCGGGCCTGAAGGTGCTACGCGGCAATCAAGCGGAGGGCCCGGCGCTGTGGGAACTGGTGGACACGTTCGTCGAAGCGGCCGGGCCGGGAGTGATGAAGACCCTTGTGGTGGATCGGGGCTTCGTCGACGGCCCTCAGATCGGACGCTTGAAGACCGATTACGGCGTGGACACGGTGATCCCGATCCACAAGAACATGGACATCCTCGAGGACGTTCGCGGCGTGATGAAGCTGGACCTGCCCAGCGAGGAGTATCACCCGGCCCAACGCGCGCCGCTGACGCCACCGCGCGCGAAGCATCCTACCGCCGCGAAACGCGAAACGGCAAGGCAGAAGACGTTGGCCGAGAAACGGGCCAAGGCCCAACGCGAGCAGCCGCCCGACCCCGCCAAGGTGCTCCAGAAGACCATGATCACCAAGATACCCGGCCTGACCAGTTGGTCGGATTGCCCGGTTCCGCTGACGGGCGTGTACTCGAAAGACTCCTATGCCGACGGCCATGAGACCGATTGGCTGCTGGTGACCACCAACCCGCGATGGAGCGCCTCGGAGGTTCGAGACCTCTATGCCCTCCGCACGGATATTGAGATCTCCCAACCACACTGCGACTCAAGCGCGATCGTGTACCTACTCGCCGCGTAAGATTACCATTGGAACTACAGCCTTGCTGAAGGTTGTGGAATGGTGTCACATGAGGCTCGCCAACGAGCCAGGAGGTGATTTATGTCCAGTAGCCGGGAGTGGGTTCCCCCCCGGGGGAGCAGGCAAAGCTAGCATTGCAAGCAAGGGCGTGTCGCCGTGTGCCACTGCGACAGTTGTGGCGGCACCTGCCCGAGGAAAACCGGCGGCGTCTCGGGCTTCTGGCAGCCCGGATCGTCGGCCAGGCGGCCAGGAGCCGGAGAGGAGGGCCGAGCCATGATTGCTGAAACCCTTCCGGCCCGAACGGCCGTGTCCCACAAGATTCACGAGCATCATTGGCAGCGTCTGGCGATCGTGTACGTGCGCCAGTCGAGCCCGCAGCAGGTGCAGAACCACCGCGAGTCGGCGGCGCGGCAGTATGCGCTGGTCGACCGGGCAGTGGCTTTAGGTTGGCCGGCGGATCGGGTGATCACGATCGATGAGGATCAGGGCCAGAGCGGGCGGAGCATGGCTGGCCGGCCGGGCTTTCAACGCTTGTTGACCGAGGTCGGGCTCGATCACGTGGGGCTGGTTCTGGAGTTGGAGATGAGCCGCCTGGCACGCTCCAACAAGGACTGGCACCAATTGCTGGAGTTGTGTGGTCTGTTCCATACGCTGTTGGCAGATACGGACGGTCTGTACGATCCGGCCGATTACAACGACCGGCTCCTGCTGGGGTTGAAGGGGATGATGAGCGAAGCGGAGTTGCACATCCTCAAGAGCCGCATGCTCGAGGGCAGGCGGAACAAGGCGCGCCGTGGGGAATTGCTGAACCACCCCCCGATCGGCTACGTACGCGGTGCAGACGGCGACTACCAGTTCGACCCTGACGAGCAGGCGCAGGGCGTGGTGCGGCTGATCTTCGACGTATTCGAGCGTCAGGGGAGTTTGCACGGGCTTTTGCGCTGGTTGAAGGCCCATGACGTGCAAATTCCGATCCGTCCCCACTTCGGGGCCAACCGCGGGCATTTGGAGTGGCGCCGGCCCAACCGCATGACGTTGCAGAATCTGTTGCATCATCCCATCTACGCCGGTGCTTACCGTTGGGGGCATCGTGCGACGGATCCGCGCCGGCAGAAGCCGAGCCAACGCGGCAGCGGTCGCACGGTCCGGGCTCCCGAGGCGTGTGAAGTGTTCTTGAAGGGCCGCTTCCCCGCTTACGTGTCTTGGGAACGGTTTGAGGCGATTCAAAAGCGTTTGGCCGACAACCGGGCTGCCGCCGAGGCCCCGGGGGCTCCACGCGAAGGCCCGGCCCTGTTGAGCGGGCTGCTCGTCTGCGGGCGTTGCCATCATCGCTTGATGCCCTCCTACAGCGGGCAAGCGAGAGTATACTACAGTTGCGGCCGGGCGATGGTCGACTACGGTGAACCGTTATGCCAAAGTCTGTCGGGACGATTCCTCGATCGGTTCGTGGTGGAGCAGATGATGCAGGTGCTCCAGCCGGCCGGCTTGGAATTGAGCTTGGCGGCGGAGGTGGAACTGCGTGGGCAACGACAACAGCTCGAACAGCACTGGCAGCAGCGGTTGGAGCGAGCGAGGTTCCAGGTCGACCGCGCGGCACGGCAGTATGCGGCGGTTGAGCCGGAGAACCGGTTGGTTGCCCGCGAGTTGGAACGCCGCTGGGAAGAGTCGCTTCAACAGCAGCGAAGCCTGGAGGAGGAGTACCACCGGTTTCGACGCGAGCAGCCGGAGGAGTTGACCGCCTCCCAGCGTGCCGCCATTCTGCGGCTGTCGGAGGACGTTCCGCAGATTTGGCATGCGAGCACGACCACCGCGCAGGACCGCCAGGAGATCCTGCGGCTGCTGCTGGAGCGGATCATCGTCAACGTGGAGGGCGACAGCGAACAAGTCGATGTCGCGTTGTGCTGGGCCGGTGGATATATCAGCCACCATCGGCTGGTGCGGCCGGTCGCACGCTACCAGCAGCTCTCCAACTACCCAGCGCTGCTTGAGCGGATCGACGCACTGCGAAAGGAGGACGAGAGCTTCCAGTCCATTGCCGAGCACTTGAATCGCGAAGGATTCCATCCTCCCAAACGCACCTCGCGTTTTCGCGGATCCATGGTTGCTCGTCTGCTGAGTAGCCGTGGGTTGCACGGCCCGCGGCCGCGGAAAATGACCGGGCACCAGTTGCTTGGCGAGCACGAATACTGGTTGACCGACTTGGCCCGCGAGTTGGGCATTCCGGTGGCAACCCTGCACAAGTGGCAGCGCGCTGGTTGGGTTCATAGCCGGAAGGTCCCGGTGGCTGGAGGCCGTTGGGCGATCTGGGCGGACGCCGACGAACGTTCCCGCCTTCTGCGTCTTCGCGCACATCGCCGCCAATGGCCCGAACCCTGCTATCCAGCCGCCTTGACCACACCGAAACGTCGCGACGATAATGCGTAGAGCGATACTGTGTTCACTATTTTGTACACCATGGTAAAGGGCTGTCCCTTAGGAGGTAGTATGTCTGGTAGATCGAAAACTTCTTCCAGTACATGATGCAACACTTTGCCATAGACGCACTTAGCGAGTATCGCACGGAAAAGATTCCTGGGACCAATCGGCCGGTAATCAACCCCGAATGGCGGGAATTAGACC
>SKJM01000428.1 GCA_007122045.1 Planctomycetales bacterium
AATTCGAGGAGGAAGTCGCGCAGGTTCTCGACGAGCGCTGCCTCCAGGTCGGTTTCGGCCACGGCGTCCTTGGCGCGCAGGCCCAGGAATTCGAACACATACGGGTCGCGGATGGCAAGCTTCGGCTCGGCCGTCTCTGCCCCGGCCTGGACCATCGCCGCCAGCTTCTCCTGGTCGTCCGACATCCCCGACCGCTCATAATAGGCCCATCTTCCGGCTGCGGCTGACGTAGTTCATCAGCTCGTCGATGAGGATCAGCGATGGGCCGTCCCCGAGCATCTCGCGGATGACGTCCCCGCCGGGTGCGACTCCCTGCCGATCGTGTTCGGCTACCGCAGCAAACGCCCTCTCGCGGCCAAGCTGCCAGGCGATCTCGCCCCAGGGCGTCTTGCGGACCGGCTCGCCGCTGCCGCCCCGTCCCTGGATCACGTCGAACTCGGTGCCCACGAAGACGGCGGTGGCCGCCGCGGGCACATTGGGCACGCCGGCCTTCTTGAGGATACCGTCGACCCCTTTCCAGGTCTTCGCCTCGTCGCCGTGCTCCGCAAGGTGGTACAGCGCGGTCTGCGAGTGCGACTTCCCGCCGCCGAACTGCGTGGCCATGTTGAACACGGCCGACGTCTCGACCCGCACTCCCGAAAGCCGCCGGACCACCTGCGAGGCCAGGTCGAGCAGGCTCCGGGTCAGGAAGGTCCGCTCGAAGAATCGTTCCGGATTGACGTAATCGTCGTGCGCCCGTCCGAGGCGGATGTGGTCCAAGTGGACGGCGAACTCCGACGCATCGAGCGGACGGTTCTCGCGGAGGTCCTCGCGCGGGGTGACGACTTGGTACCAGGGTTTAAGTTTGGCCATGAGGGTCTTCCTCGGCGGTTCGCGGCTGGAATACAACCGAATCGGTTATCCTATATCTTCTCGAAGGTGGCAAGATTGGCGTCCAGTCTCCAGACAATGACCATAGTTCGCCGTTATCCGATTCGCTCGTCACTCTTTCGCCCAAGAGAACTTCGCCTTTAAGCGATTCAGGTGAGTGTATGGAAGGATGCCGTCGCGTTGCAGTCGTCCGACGACAATGCCGGGATGGACCCCGATCCGCTTCGCGAACGCCTCCACGGCAACACGGCTCCTCAATCCGCCCAGTTCGGCGTCGTGGGGCGTGGGAATCAGGATCCTTGCGGCAAACTCATTCGCCGCACGTTCACGTGGATTGCTGCCGTCATCCACATCGACGAACACCTCCCCCTTCTTGTCCTTGAGGATGTGCCCTGCCTCGTGAAAGAAGGTGAACCAGAATCGGTCGTTGGCCTTTCCGCGGAGACTCAAGCAAATCATCGCTCTCTGTGGTGTGAGCCACTTGGTGGCGCCACTTACCGGAGCCCCCTTGATTTCGCGTACCAGTACGACCGCGACGCCCGCCTCGGCGCAAAGCTCGACCATCTGCGGGACAAACTCCTCGGGACTGCACATGGTAAGCGCCCGAATCCGCTCAAGATTCGCCCGGAAACGCTTCGCGTCATAGGGTCGGCACACCACGCGCTGTGCCTCGATCTCCCCAAGCCGCAGCCAAACGGCCATGGCTTCGTCCTGCTGAGCCACGGCTTGCGACTTACGAAATGCAAACTGCGGCTGCGACCACCCCTCATGCCAGGCGGCCACCGAAGCAACGCCGAAGAAACGCAACACCCGATCGAGGATATCCTTCCGGTCGCGAAGTTCGGGCAGAATCCCTCGCTGCACCATCTCCTTCACGGGCACGCGTTTCAACCAACCCAGGTCGCTCTCAAGCTGCTCGGTGGCGTCCAAGCGGGCCCTCTGCTCCCGGTATTGCGACTCCAGGTTGTTCCAAAAACCGGCCGGAACTCCCGTTACCCGTTCAAATCGGATAGCTGAATCCGCCGAGATAGCAGCCTTCCCGTTGATCACCTGGCTCACGTGCTTTTCCGTGAAGCCGGTTCGCCGGGCCAATTCCTTCTGGTCGATTCCCTGCGCCTCGATCGTTTCCTGGAGCGTTGCCCCGGGCGGTACCGCGTAGTCGGGCTCGTAAGGATACCGCCCCGTTCTCTTCGCCTTGCGCGCCATGAGTCTCCCTTTGCCTATTTCAGTGATAGTCGACCATCTCAACAATCACGATCTGCGTCACCGCGTTCCAATCGAGCCCTCCGTCCGGTTTGGTTGGGACCGGATCGTGGTCGGGCTCGAAAACGAGGCGCTTCGGGTGTACCAGATCGACCGCAAGCTGTCCTCTCCGGTCGGCCGTCAACTCGTGACACCGGGCCCCCGGCAGGCGCCGCATTTCGCCCAAAGTTGCAGCCGCGCGGAATTCCGCCAACCGCTGTGCAAGCCTCTTGGCGTCCCGCGGGCCAAGTCTCGCCCGCATTTCCTTCTGCGAATTGCACAGCTTGGCGACTTTCTTGGACGCGAAGTCTATCTGCATCATCGTCCTCGTTACAATACCAGTTTACCTCATTGGTAAATCGAAATGAAGCCCCCCAAATGGCCACTGCCGCCTCGACCGGCCGGAATTGACCTCCAAGTGTTGGCCTGCAAAGCACTTAGGACATTTTCTGGAAGCCGAAAAAAAACCCTCCAATCACACGATACAGGGACGCCGACACCGCGCGTACGAGACGGCAGCCGGCGAGAGTCCATGCCGTAGAGTTCTCGCTGCTCATAGCCCCAACCCCTTCTTCCGGGCTAGTATCCCGTCGACCCAGCGCTTTTCGTCGGTACCCGGCGGGTAGAGGGCGGAGAGGGATTGGGCGAGTTTCCAGAAGCGGGCGTCGGTGCCGACTCGGTCTTCGACCAGGAACCGTTTCATGGCCTCGGCCCGGCCGGCGCCGAAGAGGATCATCGCCTGGTGAACGCGGTCGAGCACGGTGGAGCCGGGCGACGGGCCGCCAGGGCCGCCGGGGCCGCCGGGGCCGCTGCTCGCGCCCGCAGCCGCCGCGCTGTCGGCTTCGACCGCCTCCAACGCGTCAAAGAGCGAATACTGGTGCTGCCGCTTCTTCCTCCCCTTTTCCGCCTTCGGCCCGCCGGCTTCATCCTTCCCGAACAGGTACTGCGTCCGCTCGGCCGCGGGCAACAGTCGTGCCTTGTCGCCCTTGACCTCGACCAACGACGCGCTCTTCTCCAGGTGGACGCCGAGCCCCTGGGCGATCTTCCGGGCGGCGTCGAACTCCAGCGTGAAGCCGGTACTCCTCTCTCCCTCTCCCTCTGGGAGAGGGCTGGGGTGAGGGGCCTCCTCGTCCGAGACCATTCCGGGAATCACGGTCTTGGCCGGCCCGTTCCCGGCCGACTTGCCGGTACCTGCTCCGAGGGTCCAGAGCCACATGGCGGTCAGGCGGGCGTCGGGCTCCAGACCGGCGGCGTCGGCGTCTTGGAAGATCATGGCCATCGCCTCGGTCGAGACGGCCGCCCACACCTGCTCCAGGTACTCCCGCAACGGAACCGCCTCGCCGCTGGCCTTCTCGACCCGGCTGTATCGGCTGAAGATTTCCAGGGCCGGCCCCAGGCAGGCGAAGATAGCATCGGCCCCGACGACCCCTTCCGAGGCCAGCCGGGGCATCCACTCGTGGATGCGTTCGGGCAGCGCGGTGAGCACG
>SKJM01000673.1 GCA_007122045.1 Planctomycetales bacterium
CCGTCGCCCTCCGGGTCACCGCCCTGGATCATGAAGCCGTCGATCACGCGGTGGAAGGTCAGCCCGTCGTAGAAGCCGCTTTCGGCCAGCCCGACGATCTGCCCGACGGTTTCGGGCGTGAGGTCCTCGAACAATTCGAGGACCATGGCGCCGTCGATCCCCGTCCCCTCGACGTTGAGGCGCAGGCTCGGGTTGCCTTGGGGAATGGCGGCCGAAAGATCGGCATTGCTGATCTCGACGGTGTAGTCGATGGGATTGCCGGCGGTGCTGGCGCCGCCCAGCGCCAGGTTCAGCGGCGCGCCGGCCAGCACCGATTGGTCGGCGATCGGGGCGAGGGTGACCGAGAGCAAATGCCGCGATTCAAGCGGTTCCATCGCCAGCCGGCGTTGCGGCCGCCTGGGCCGAGCGGCTGGAAAGTGCCAAAAACGATCGAGAAATGCCGGGGTGGAGCGTGTCGGAATTGTCATCAATAGCGCCTGCCAATAACACTTGGTGAACTTGCCTCGGCCCGTCGATTCGCACGGCAGCGGACGCGTGGCCGTTGGGGAAGCCGAAACCCCGCCCGGGAAACGGTCCTAGAACTTCTCGTCCCCCCCGACGAAGATTGCCTATCTTCCAGGATAATCACGCTCTGCAAGTTTTGCAACAATTCGGCGCGGATTCGCCGGGAGCCGGCGGAAATGAGGGGGGGGGTTGGTGCGCCGGAAGAGCTAGGGAGGGGCTTTGGGCAAGGGGACGGGAGTCCACTGTTTTTTGGGTGGCAGTTTTCCCGTTTTCCACATTCACCATGTACCCCCCCTTCCGGCTAAGCTGGATATCAAGGCTGCCTGCACTTCGAAACGGAAGAGCCGAAGACATCTATATATGCGCACACATCGCACAGCCTAGCACATCCAACGCCGGCTCGCAAGCCTATAGAAATGGGCCAAGGGGGGAGTTGGGAGTTGCTAATCGCCGCGGGTGGATTCAAGAGCAGGCTGTCGGCATGCCGGCGCGTTGGGCGTCGTGGCACGGGTTTCTGTCGATGAAGCTGGACGATTACCTTCCGCTGCTGGACTGGACGGGCCGCCAGTTGCGTGGCGACAAGCCAGGGGCTCGCTTCCAAAGGACGGACGGAGGCATGGTGCCAACAGACCATTGAGCGGCTGGGCCTTGAGTGGACCATACGTCTCCGTGGCCAGCCCCGGAAACACGACCCAAAGACCTAAAAAGACTCCCGTCCCCTTTTCCTGCCTAGGGTGGGACGAGGTCGCGTAAACCCTTGGTGGGACTGCGCGAGCCACGCTTAGCCCGTTTGCACGTCGTGCGCTGGAACCACGCCCGGCCGAGCGACCGAAGTCCCACCAGGATCGTAGCTTGCTTGTCACCACCCTACATCGCCGTGAATAATCCGGGTTAGACGCTGAAGCGTGAAGTCCAACAGCCTACTGCTTCGCGTCCAGCTCCTCCAGCTTCAGCCGCACGCTGACGACCGAGTGCCGCTCCGGCCCGGGACGGTACTTGACGTAGGTGGTGGCGATGATGGTGTCGTCGGGTAGGCGTTCCACGGCCGCGTAGCCGCAGTCGCTGCCGGCATGGCTGTGCAATAGCTTCACGCGGTACTGCCCCTCGCGGCCCGATACAATATCGTCGTACGTGCCCACCCAGCCCACAAAGTGGTTCCGCGTGGGGCTCTGCTGGGCCGTATCGCGGAAGGCGATGAACAACCGCCCGTCGGCCGTGTAGCGCGATGCGTGCCGGTCGCCGGAGAGCGCCGCGGGCAACTGACGCGCCTTGCTCCAGGTGCGGCCCTCGTCGTCGGAGGTCATCATCCAGGAGTTGAAGCTGCGGTTGTTTTCGCGCATGATGCACAGCAACTGCCCGCCGTCGGGCGAGCGGATCAGCCACGGCTCGCACGGCACGCCGCCGGGGATGTCGAGCACGACTTCCCACGGGCTGCTCCACGTCAGTCCGCCGTCGGTCGAGAAGCTCTGCGCCACCACGTTCGACCGTTTTTCGACGGTTTCGCCCGGCCGGCGGATGTTCGTCATGCCCAACAACCGCTTGCCGCCGTCGACCGGTTCAATGGTGCAAAAGGGCATGACGGTGGTCAGCCCGGTGCACGCCATGGGCGTCCAGGTGCGGCCGTCGTCGTCGCTGTGCGACTGGTGCATCGTGCCGCCGGGGCCCTGCCCGGCGAACACCAGCAGCCGCGCCGTGCCCTCGGGATCGGCCAGCCGGTAGATGGCCGGGCAGTTGCGCGTTTGGCGCCAGTTGTCGGGCACCGTCAGCAGGTCGCTCCAGGTGAGCCCGCCGTCATCGCTCCGCTTCATCGGCCCGCACGCCCCGCCGTGGCCGAGGCACCATACGCAGAACATCGTCTTCCCGTCGGGCATCAGCAGCGTCGTGGCGTGCCCCTGGTAGGTATCCTTGGTGCCCGCGGCGATGATCACGTGCCGGTCGGTTTCCTGTGAGATGTCGATGGTTGGGATGGTGATTTCCCGCTTGCCCGGCGGGCCGGGCTCCTGCACGGGCGAGGCGGCAGCCACGGCGGTAAGTGCGATCATCAATGGAGAAAATGCAAAGGTGGTTCTCATCGATCCAACTCCCGGAGGTTCAGACATGACAAATGGTATACGGTTCACTACGGTTTCATCCCGAACGAATACAGCTTGGCGCCCTCGATTTCGAAACGCAACCGAACCGTTTTTCCAACGTAGGGTTCCAGGTTCGCGGCCGCTTCCCATCGCACCACGTGGTCGGTCGAATCCGTCCTGATCGGCCGCCCCTGCCGCAGCACATTGCCGGCCTCGTCGACCACCGCCACCGTGACCGAACCGCCGCCGGCGTCGCAGGTGACCGTCAACGTCGCGCCCGAAAGCGGCACCGGCCTGGTGGTCACGACGGCCGGCTTGTTTTCATCGTCGGGCTGATATCCCGCGAAGCCGTCGGGCCGGAGCGTGGCCAGGGCCAGGAAGCTGTCGCGCCAATCGCTGTGCGGGCCGTTGCTGGCGCCGTAGTATAGGCGCACCTCGTCGTCGAGGAATACCGGCACGCTGGCGTACACGCAGCCCCAGTCGTAATGGCCGTCCGTTTCGGCATTGGGAATGAGCGGGGTGCCCGGGTCGATGCGGTGCCACGTGACGGTATCGGGGCTCCAGGCCAACTCGGTGTGGGTGCGGTCGTTGCCACCGTGGCCGTGGCGATGTTCGTGGTAGATGGCCGGCAGCCCCAGGTACACGCCGGCGTGGCGGAAGACCGGCATGGAATAGGCTTGTGCCTCCTGGGTGCCGCGCAACACCTCGACGGCCTCGGTCCAGTTCAGGAAGTCGGCGCTTTCGGTGCGGCCCACGGCACGTTGCCACGGTTCGACTCGCAACCGAGCGATGGCGACGTACTTGCCCAACTCCGGCGCCCAGAAGGCGTTGTTGTGCACATCGCCCCGGGAGCCCTTCATTTCCGGGCATAGAGTCGGCTCGCTCCAATGCTTCCCGTCGGCCGAGAAACGGACGCCCATTCCGCCTTCCGTGCGGTTAAGCTCCCTGGCAATCATTTTGTACCGGCGCGCCGGGTCCTCCTCGCGCAGGTCCTTGAACACCCCGACGCCATGGTTGTC
>SKJM01000008.1 GCA_007122045.1 Planctomycetales bacterium
AGCCTTCCGCATGGCCGGGCGGGCACGAAAACGCGCAGAAGCGGCATTGGCCCGTGCAAACGTTCGTGTAGTTGATGTTCCGGTCGATGTTGTACGTGCGCACCGGCTCGGGGTGGAGACGCCGCGTCATGGTGTCGGCCGCGCGGCCCAAGCCGGGCAGGTAGTCCCATTCGAGCAGGGCGAGCCCCGCTTCAGGGGTTAGCCTTTCGCCCTCAGCGGCCCTCGCGGCCAGGTCCGAGAGCGCAACGGCGTCGTTTCGGGCGCCCGGCGCGCTCTCGATGGACGCTTCCGTGCCGTTTCCAGGGGCAGATAGCTTTTCTTTCCGGGACGGCACACGGCGAGTGCCTACTACATTGGACGGCACACGGCGAGTGCCTACTACATTCGACGGCACACGGCGAGTGCCTACTACGTTCGACGGCACACGGCGAGTGCCTACTACGTTCGACGGCACACGGCGAGTGCCTGCTACGTTGGCGCGGCCTGCACCCGGACACGGAGGAAGCTTCACTCCGCGGGGGGCGAGTCCGTGCTTGCCGGCCAACTCATAGAACCGCTCCAGCCCCAGCCTTTGCCGTGGGCCAAGCGTAAACGTCAGGTTCTCCCGAAGGTACTCCAGGCAGGCCGACTGGTCGATGGGCAACCGCGGGGCCTCCTCGCGGGCGATGTCCGCGAGCCCGGCAACACCGCGGTTGCGCGCCGCCGCCAACCGCTCGGCGAGGGCCTCCCATTGGACACCCGGGCGGGTCACCCACATGGCGAACACAAACGGCAGCCCCTGCCATTCGGCCCACCGCTGCCCCAAGTCCCAGGCGAAGGCGAACCGGTCGTTCGGCTCCGCCAGGCCCCGGTCGCCGATAACCAGAACGGCGTCGGCCTCGACCTGCTCGTAGTCGGCGCCCAGGGGCAGGTCGACCAGCCGCGGCTCCAGCCCGAGTTGCTCGCGCAACAGCAGGCGCCCGAGGGCGGCGCTGGTGCGCGAGCCGGCGTCGAGGGCGAGGGACCGGATTTCTTCGGGCGGAACCCGGCCATACAGTTTCACGCTCCGCACCGGCCCCTCGCACGCCACGCAAGCGTCGGAAACGACGCGCAGCCCGGCGCTCCGGGCGTACTCGATCGACGGAATCAGCGCGACGTCCAACTCGCCGGCCAGAAGGCGTTCGGCCAACCGGCTGGGGGCGTCGGACACGATTGCCGCCTCGGGCAGTTCTTCGAAGATGAAGCGGGTCAGCGGCCGGGCGTTCAGGTAGGTGACCGCGCCGAGGCGCAAGGCTGGGGGCATGGCAGTACACAATTGGAAGGGGTCGCCCGGTGAACGCACTGGGCATCAAGCGATGGGGCATTATACGCGCCGTCGGATTCCATGCGACCCGGCCCAGCCGAGCGGCAGGACGGCAGCGGGGGGTGCTCACCACGTCGTAGGATGGACATTCCTGTCCGTCCAGCCAAAGACGGACAGGAATGTGCATCCTACGAGTAAACACCGGGAACCGGTATTTCCGGCCCCGAATTGCAAGCTACGCTTGTGATGAGACTGTTGGTATCCACTCTTTTCGCCGGACAGGAGACCCCATGCCGAACTCTCCCAGCGACAACCTTTTGGCCCGCCTGGCGCGGCACGGCACGGCCCCGGACGACGCGAATCCCTGGGACGCGCTGGCCGCGACGGAGCCGGAGCACGGAGTGGCGGAAGAAGAAGAGGACGAGAAGCTCAACGCGCTGCTCGGCCGCATTCACCAGCTTTCCGAAGCGGCCGATGCCGGCCCGGCCGATGCCTCGCCGGACGACGGCGCGCCGGAAGCCGGCGGTTTTGTGCCCACCGAACCGAGTTCGATTGCCGCCGCCGGCCTGTCGGAAAGCGAGGTCGAGGCGTTGGCGCTGAAGCTTCTGCTCGCCCGCGGCGACGTCTCCGGCCGCGATATCGCCGACCAGGTGAAGCTGCCGTTTGTGCTCATCGACGAGCTGCTGCGAAGGATGAAGAACGACCAGCTCGTCGGCCACCGCGGCGCCGCGCCGATGAACGACTACCAGTACCAGCTTACCGACATGGGGCGGGAGCGGGGCCGCCGCTTCGCGCAGCAGTGCACCTACTTCGGCGCCGCCCCGGTCGGACTGCAAGAGTATGTGGCGGCCGTCGAGGCCCAATCGCTCACCGGCCAGCACCCCACGCCCGACGACCTGCACCGGGCCTTCCAGGACCTGCTGCTGAACAAGAAAATGCTCGACCGCCTCGGCCCCGCCATCAACAGCGGCCGGGGGCTCTTTTTGTTCGGGCCCCCGGGCAACGGCAAGACGTGCATCGCCGAACGCGTCACGGCCGCGTTCGGCCCGTGGGTCTGGATTCCCCGCGCCATCGGCATCGACGGCGAGATCATCCGCCTGTTCGACCCGGTCAACCACGTCGAGGTGCCGCTGGAGTCGGAGGGCGGGCTGCTCGACCAGCGGAAGGTCGATCGGCGCTGGGTCCGCATCCGGCGGCCCACTATCGTCGCCGGCGGCGAACTGACCATGTCGCAGCTTGAAGTGACGATTAACACGTCGACGGGCATCTGCGAGGCGCCGCTGCAACTGAAGAGCAACTGCGGCACGCTCGTGATCGACGACTTCGGGCGCCAGCGGATGAGCGTCGACGAGCTGCTGAACCGCTGGATTGTGCCGCTGGAAATGCGGTACGACTTCCTGAACCTGCCCAACGGCAAGAAGGTGCGGGTCCCGTTCGACCAGTTGGTCGTATTCTCCACGAACCTCGAGCCGCGCGAGCTGGTCGACGAAGCGTTCCTGCGGCGCATCCCCTACAAGATCGAGGCCATCGACCCGACCGAGCAGGAGTTCCGCGATCTGCTCAAACTCATGGCGGAGAAACTCGGGGTCGCCTACGACACCACCGCAGCCGATTACCTGTTGGCCACGCACTACCAGGCCGCGGGGCGCCCGCTGCGCTTCTGCCACCCGCGCGACCTGTTGCTCCAGGTGCGCAACTACTGCCGCTACTGCGGCGAGATGCCACGCATGACTCCCGAGTACATGGACCGGGCCGTCGAGAACTACTTTGCGGTGATGTAGCCCCTGCGGCCGTTCGGGATGCACCGGTAGGATGGACATTCGTGTCCGGTGTACGCTTCGACGGACAAGAATGTCCATCCTACGGGGCAATGTCCATCCTACGCGCCAATGTCCCTCCCACGGCACGGCGGCCCCATTTCCGCCGCTCGCCTTACGGGCGTTCGATGCCGAAGGGGAGTTTCAGTTGGGGGTCGAAGTGCATCTGGGGCGCCAGCTCCTTGAACAGCATGCTGGGCTGGATGTCGCGGTTGTGCTGGTACTTGTCGCTGCAGTACTCGGTGAAGGGGCCGCGCAGTTCATGGTAGAAGATCTGGCAGACGGGCACCCCGGCGTAAACCCGCACCGGCTGCACTGCGAACATCTCCAGCGTCCAATAGCCGCAGAAGCCCACGTCGCCGAAGCCGGCGGTCACGTGGACGAACAGCCCCAATCGGCCCACCGAAGAACGCCCTTCGATCATGGGCACCAGGTTATGGGTTTCCGTGCGCTCGGCGGTGCGCCCCAGGTAGAGCTGGTGGGGCTGCAAAACCA
>SKJM01000142.1 GCA_007122045.1 Planctomycetales bacterium
CTGCGCCCTTCGATGCCGATGTGCGGCCAACTCCAGAAGACGCCGTGATGGTGGTAGTGGTCGCGGGGGAAGTCGTCGGTGAGCACTTCGCCGTGCAGGCCCCACAGCGGGTGGATGTAGCACGCCCGGCGGCGGCGGCGGTCGCGTTCGGGCACGTGCTCGCCGACGATGGTGCCATAGTTGTAAGCCAGCACCGGCGTGCCGCCCTCGGTCAGCTTGACGGTCGTTTCCTCAAGGTCGGCCATTTCGAACGGATCGGGCAAGTCGTCGGCCGCCTGAAGTCGGAAGCGGCGCTCCGCCGGCGCACCCTCGCGCGGCGGAACGACCGCCACCAGCCGGCCCCGCCCGGCAGGCGTTCCGTCTTCGGCCATGGCGGGTACGATTTGGGCCGGAATCGCCTCGTCCGGACCGTCCACTTCGACCAAAGTGGCTACCTGCCCCGGCGCCCCCTCGACGCCCTCCGGCAGATCGACCGCAAGGAACAACGGGACCGGCTGGGCAGGAACGATTAGCTCGGAAGCGGGGGCATAAGCCCCCAATGCAAGGATTATGCCTGCCACTGCGGCGATCGGTAGCAGCTTGCGGGCGGCGGGCATGGTCGTGGCGATGGTCATCGGCGTGCCTCCATAGGGTGGGGTGAACGAAACGTGTGCACTCTGCCGTTTCTCGGCGCTGCCGCCAGGGTTGGAGTGCCGCCTTCAGGCGGATTTCTTCTTGCCGGCTCAAGCCGGGACTCCACCGGGGCACGGTTTACACCTGGAAACGGAAGAACCAACGTGTGGTGTCCTCCCATTATAATCCCGGCGCCGGCCGGGCGAAAGCGCCGCATCCGGCCCCTTCCGGACCGGCCCACGCGCCCGTAGAATGGGCGCTTCCGCTTCCAGGTGCATGCCGCGCGAATGTAGTAGGCACACGCCGTTGTGCCGTCCCCGCGCAAAGCTGTGCCGCCCCGGGCAAACCACCCGGCACCTCAACGGAAGGGCCGTAGAATAACGGGCCGGAGCAACGATCAGCCTCAACAACCTAAACGTTCACAGGGGGACTGTCCCCTTCGGCCGGCCCGTGAACCGTTACCCAAGAACAAAGCGAACCGAACCTTGGCAGAAACGCAGAAAATCTACATTGTGGGCATCGGCGAAGACGGCCTGGAAGGCCTGACCGCCGCCGCCCGGCGGCTCGTGACCGAGGCCGAACTGCTCGTCGGCGAACCGCACGCCCTCGACCGCGTTCCGCCGGGCGACGCCGAGCGGCTGAGCGTCGACAATGGACTGGACGAAGTGCTCGCCCGGCTCGAGGCGGCGGAACAGCGCCGGGTGGTGGTGCTGACCGAGGGCGACCCGCTCTTCTACGGCGTCGCCCGGTACCTGTGCGACCGGCTCGGCAAGGACCGCTTCGAGGTGGTCCCGCACGTCAGCAGTATGCAACTGGCCTTCGCGCGTGTGAAGGAAAGCTGGGAAGAGGCCTTCCTGACCAACCTGGCCAGCCACGATGTCACTGCGGTGATCGAGCAGATTCGAGGCGCCCGCAAGGTCGGGCTGTTCACCACCGAAAGCTGCCCGCCGCGCGCCGTCGCGGCCGCGCTGCTGGAGTGCGGGATCGACTATTTTTCCGCCTACGTGTGCGAGAACCTCAGTTCGCCGGACGAGCGGGTCACGCAGGGCGAACTCAGCGAGATTGCCCGGCTCGATTTCGACCCGCTCAACGTGATGATCCTGGTGCGCAAGCCCGACGTGCCCGACCGCCCGTCCGACGCCATCGGCCGCCGCCTGTTCGGCAACCCGGACGAGACGTTCGGCCAGAAGCAGCCGAAGCGCGAACTGGTCACCCCCGGCGAGGTGCGCGCGATGGCCCTGGCCGAGTTGGACCTCGGGCCGCGAAGCGTGGTGTGGGACGTGGGGGCGGGCAGCGGTTCGGTGGCCATCGAAGCGGCCCAGATCGCCCGCGAAGGAACCGTGTACGCCATCGAACAGGACGTGGAGGACCGGCAGCTCATCGTCGAGAACGCGAATCGCTTCGGCGTGAAGAACCTGGTGCCCGTCCTCGGCCACGCCCCGGAGGCCTATGCCGATCTGCCCGACCCCGACGCCGTCTTCGTCGGCGGCACGGGGCGCGGGGTGGCGCGGCTCATCCGCAGCGCCTTCGAGCGCCTCCGGCCCGGCGGGCGGCTGGTGGCCACCATGCGGAGCATCAACAACGTGGCCGAAACCCAGCAGGCGTTCATCGCCGAGGGGCTCCATATCAAGATCTGGATGATCAATCTCGCCCGGGGCACCTACCAGCTCGACCGCGTGCGGTTCGAGCCCCTCGCCCCCACATTCCTGTTGGCGGTGGTCAAACCGTAAGATCATGGAGCAGGACCGGCTCGACGTCATTGCCGTGGGCGCCCACCCCGACGACGTGGAAATCGGCTGCGGCGGCACCGTGGCCCGGCTGGCGGCCCAGGGGTACCGGGTGGGCATTGTCGACTTGACCGACGGCGAGCCGACGCCCCATTCCCTCGGCCCGGAAACCCGGCTGGTCGAAGCCCAGGAGGCCGCCAACGTGCTGGGCGCCGAACTGCGGCTGACGCTCTCCCTGCCGAATCGGCGGTTGTTCGACGGCTTTGAAACGCGGGTTGCGTTGGCGAAGGTGTTCCGCCAGTTCCGCCCCCGGCTGGTGCTGGGCCTGGGCAGCGAAACGCCCATGGCCTCGCCCGATCACTACCAGGCCGGCCTCATCACCGACGCCGCCGTGTTCTACGCCCGGCTGACCAAATGGGACGAGCAGTTCGACCACCTTCCGGTCCACCGGGTCGAGCGGCACCTGGAATACTTCCTGGCGTTGCGGACCCTCCAGCCGCCGGCCGTCCACCCCCTGGTGGTCGACATTTCCGAAACGCTCGACAAGAAGGTGGCCGCCGTGGCCTGCTACGGCAGCCAGTTCCCGCCCGGCAGGCAAGGGCTTTTCGACCGTCTGCGCACGCTGGCCGCCCAACAGGGCATGGCGGCAGGGTTCGCGGCCGGGGAGGTGTTGTCAAGCGCCTCGCCCTGGGGAACGCGCGACCTGATGGGCCTGCTGTTTGGCCCGCCCGGGTGACCCTTCAGAAACGACTGGTTCGAGACCGGCACCCCCAGCTTCCTGATCCGGCTGTTGAAGACCGGCCGGCTCGACTTGTCCGAATTGTTCATGACGATGTAGGGTCGTGACAAGCAAGCCAAGACCTGGTGGGCCTTCGGTCGCTCGCCCGGGCCCGCTTCCAGCGCACGACCTGCAACCGGGCTAAGCGCGGCTTGCGCAGTCCCACCAAGGATTTACGCGACCTCGTCCCACCCGACGTGAAGCAATGCCGAGGCGGCGATGCCGTAGAACGTGTACTCGACGTCGGGGCGGTCGTCGTGGGTCGCGGCAAGGAATCCGCCTTCGGGCAGGGCCAGGGAGCCGACGAATCGCCGCGCGGCAGGGGCGTCGAGGTGATCGCTTCTGCCCAAGTCGGCCAGGGCGACCAGCCCCGTGAAGGTGCTCAGCAAATCGGCGGCGGGAATCCCCGCGTGCGCCCGCAATCCGCCTTCACGAGTTTGCATGGCGCCCAGGAACCGGGCCGCGCGGCTGCCGAGC
>SKJM01000414.1 GCA_007122045.1 Planctomycetales bacterium
CCAACTCCACATATTGCGCATCAAGTCGTAGCTGAACATGCCGCAGAAAACGAGCATCACCAGGCACAGGCCCAGGACCGCCACGCTCCAGGCCGACCAAGGCGCCTCGGGCAGCGCGGCGGCCGGCTGCATGAGCGGAGCCCCGCCCGCCAGGCCGCCCGGCTGCGCCCCCAGCGGGGCGCCCATGCCGGCCTCGTCGAGGCCCAGGCCGCCGCCGAGGTCCTCGTCGAGCATGGCCGCCATCGAGGCGTTCGAGGTGCTGGCGACCATCGTGGCCGATTCGTCGCCCTCGGTGTCCAGCGCGATCACCTGCGAACCGCTCTCGGAGTCTTCGTCGCTCTCGTCGTCGAGGGGCGTGAGGAGGAAATCGTCCTCGGCCTTCGGAGCGGCGGCGCCCTCGTCGTCGTCCAGGACGATCATGTCGTCCTCGCCCAACTCGAGCGATTCGTCGCCGGTGCCCAGGTCGAGCGGCTCTTCGAGCGAGAGGCCGCTGTCGGCCGGGTCGACCAGCGAGATGCCGCTGTCGCCGCCCAGCGTGATGTCGCTCCCGCTGCCGCTGCCGCCCAGCACCAAGTCGTCGTCGTCCAGGTCGACGCCCGACCCCCCGGCCTTAGCCTCGGCGGTGCCCTCGGCCTCGCCAATGGCACTGTCTTCCAGGGTCAGGTCCTCATCGAGCGTCAGGTCCAACTCCTCGAACTGCGCGACCTTCGAGCCCACTTCGTCGGCTTCGGGCTGCCCACCGGGCTTGTGCAGGTCGCTGCCGCCCGCCGCGTCGCCCTGCCGGTCCATACCGATCACCGTACCCGAGGCGCCGGCATCCGACCGCCCCAGTTCGACCTCGCTGAGCAGCACGTCGCCTTCCTCGGCCGGCTCGGGTTCCGCCGGCTTGGATGCCGACGCCAGTTTCTCGATGTCTTCGACCTTGAACTTCCAATCGGCGCCGTCGCGATAGCCGTGCAACTCGCGATTCTCGCGCATCTTGGCGACGTCGGCTTCCGACACGCCGAGCTTCTCGGCTGCCTGCTTCGTGTTGAAATACTTTTGGGCCATGATGAACTCCGGGTCCCCCCACGCGGGACGGTTGCCTCCGGACGGCCACTTCGGGTGGCGGCGTCGCAGAGTCGTGCCTTCAATTCCGTCAATTTACCTCTGGTCCAGCAAGCGCCGAATCTCCTGCGGCAGCGGATGCTCGCCGTTGAATTCCGTTAGTTGCAAGTCCCACTGGATGTTCCGAACGCTCAGGAGCGTGATCTTCCCGGTCTTTCCTTCAATCCGATACACGCTCATCACGCGCTGGCGCGTGTCGATGACGGTCAGGATTTGGCCGTCGCCGGTTTCGGCGGGCACGGCAATCAGCTCGCTGCCCGCCGCCGCGTACACGGTGGCCGGCCGGTCGGCCAGGGCCTGCTGGCCCCAGTCAAACGAACCGATCAACGCCGCCACGACAACCGCACCCAACAGAGACCCCAGCATGGCACTTCGCATGACGAAAACGCGACCCCTTTCCGTTTGGGCACGCTGGGCCTCTATCTTCCATTGTAAAAGGCCCAGCCCGCATTGCAAGACAAAGAACTGACACGAAGGAAAAAATTAGCGCAGGAGGAGTTGGGCGACGAGTTTACCGAAGCGGGCCGGAGGGGGCAAGTCCAACTCGCAAACCACACCAACGTGGTATATTGCCTAGCACGCAATGGCGGGCGCGCGCCTGCCATGCCGTGGAAAACCGCTATTTCGGGCCGCCACCGAACACCCCACAAAGCTCACATTTCCGGCGGCTCACCCCTCTGCTTACGGTTCACAACTCCCCGATCACTTGGCCGGAACGGCGATGCCCCGGATCCCGCCCAGCCAGTCGGAAGGCCCGGATCGTAGTTGCAAGCAGCGACGCCCGAGCCGGAATCGGGCAGCACGGGGTCTTCGAAGCTGGGGTTGATCAGCCCCGCCCTCCAGTCGAGCCGGCCGGTCGCCGCCGGGAGGTAGAGCGCCTGGAGGTGCGCTTCCAAGGTCGACTTGCCCAGCACCGTGTTGTACAAGGCCACTTCGTCAAGCATTTAGGGGAATGCCACTGACCGCTCGACAATGGGCGGCCGGTAGCCGTACTCGGGCCGCGGCCCCCAAACGGCCATCGTCTTCTCGGCCGGGTTGGCCCGCTTGATCTGGAAAACCTTGATGGCCGGATCGGTCTGGTACTCGAGCGACTTCCATTGGTTGCGAATGAGCAGATAAACCCGCCCGCCGGCATCCACCTCGTGCCCCAGGACCGTACCGTAGGGCCAACGCGTGAATGCAACGTTGTTGAAGTCTTTCGGGTCGTAGGAGTACAGCCAGTCTTCGATTGTCTCGCCGAAGGTCTCGC
Organism: Planctomycetales bacterium; assembly: GCA_007122045.1. Lineage (GTDB taxonomy): Bacteria > Planctomycetota > Planctomycetia > Pirellulales > Thermoguttaceae > PWXP01. The sequence continues at coordinate 2,357 of SKJM01000414.1, forward strand.
TTTGCCGGGCGTAGTCGAGCTTCCCGACCCCTAGGACGGCCCAATAGAGCAGGCCTCGGGGCCGCCAAACGCCTCCCGCGTAAACCCGGTCGGCCGCCCAGCGGCCAACGCCGTTGCGGGGCGCCAGGCCGAGCCAAGTATCCTTCTCCACGATATAGTTGGGCGGCCTCCGTTCGCGTTCTTCAAAGACCATGGTCCCGTGATTGGCTCGGTCCATCAGTACGGTGCCGTCGGCCGTTGCCAGGGTCGGTCCCGCCCTTGAGCCTTGCCCCGATTCATAGCCGCCGCAGCCAATCAGCCACCGGTCGGCGCCCTTGACGAATCCGCCGCCAAACCCGGGTTGGCTGAGGGCCGTTGACTGGGTGCGGATCTCTCCGGTCGCCAGGTCTTTGCCGTAAAGGGTAAGCGGCTGGGGCTTCATGTCGTAGAAGACCCGGGGCGACACCCACAGGACGCCGTCTCGAATATCGAGTGCGCCCGCGTGCCCGCGGTCCCAGAACTTCTCATGGGTCGCGACGCGTTCGACAATCGGCCACTGATCGAGGTCGGATTCTTTCCCCATGGGAGGCAACGGATATTCATGGATCTCGTCTTTCTGCGCGTGCCCACCGACGAAGACTCGCCTCGCCTTCCAGTCGATTGCCAGCCCGCCGCGGCAGAACGGCTGCGGGACGCGCCATCCACCGATCAGCTCGAAGTCGGACGCGGTGATCCGATCGTCAGGAATCAGGGCCGAGTTGGGCACGGCATCGCCGTCCGAACTCGTTGGCATGCCGCCTGCTGCCGACCCGCCAGGCGAAGCCACAAGTGGGGCCGGCCCAAGCAGCGGTGCCAGGATGGCGACCACTGGAATGGCCACCGCTGCCTTCACTCGTCTCCAACCCCTGTCCATGGATCACCTCCCTTGGAAGCAATGCTGCACGGGAAACGAGCCCACCGTGAGGACCGTCTCTCGGAAAACGGTAATGCCTTGCCGGCCTCTGGGGCACGATCGGCGGCGCACCCCGCGGCCGGACTCCCGGCACGCATTTCACGTTACCATGCCGTGACCGCCGCTGTCAAGCATCTCGCCCCGGCCCCCGCCATGCCGGCGACCGGCCGAACTATTGACAACACAACTGGGCCCGGACACACTGGGAAGCGCTGCCCCGGGCCGCCGCGGCCCGAGTGGTTCGCAGCCCCCCTCAGTGGTCCAGCACGCGAAAGGTCAAACCATGAAACACACACGCAGAACG
>SKJM01000687.1 GCA_007122045.1 Planctomycetales bacterium
CCCGGTTGCGGCGGACCGTGACCCGGTTGCTGGCCCGGAAAGCCCGGGGCAGGCTGGTGCTGAGCCGCCACCGAACTTGCTGCCAGCGCGCCGGCAAGAACGAGGATACACCGCAGCGAAGCAGGTCGGTACATCGGTCACCTCCGGAAGCGAGGGATTTTCCTAAAGCTAACGTAACCGGCGATATCGGGCGGGTTCCAAGGAATCCGACCACAGGCTGGGATTTTGTCAGGGGTTCCTATACCGCTAATGTACCCCGGCGCGGCCGCGATGGCAACGCGCCTGGCGGGCGTGGCCGCGGCCTCCGCCGAATCGAGCGTCCCGGCGTTTTCCCCCCGCCCGGGGTTGCAATCCCCCGAACGCCCGCTTTACAATGCCCGGTGATGGTGGACATGCCCCGCGTCAGCGCGTGGGCGGTGCCGCGGCGGCCTGCCACCGGTCGCGTGGAAGTGGTGTTTTCTCGGCACAATTCACGGGAGGATCCTGCAATGTTCCATGGCAGTCCCATCCACCGCAGGCGGTTCGTCGCGGGCGCGTCGGGCATGATGATGGCCGGCGCCTTCGGCACGGCGACAAGGGCCGGGCAATCGGCCGACCCCGCCCGGCTGGCCATCCACGACGGGTCCAAGGCCGTCCAGCAGCCGGTCCGGCGGGCGCCCCGCTGGGGCGAGCCCGAAAGGGAACGGCTCGAAGCCATGCTCGGCCAGGGCTCGCTCTTCTACTGGAACGGGCCGCAAACGAAGCTGCTGATCGAGCGATTCCGCACGTTCTGCCCGCTCGAATACGTGCAAACCTGCTCCTCCGGCACGGCGGCAATCCACATTGCCGTGGCCGCGGCGGGCATCGAACTGGGCGACGAAGTGATCACCTCGCCGGTGACCGACATCGGCACGGTCATCGGTGTGTTGTACCAGGGGGGCGTGCCGGTGTTCGCCGACGTGGGTGCGGGCCAATGCAACCTCGACGTCGAGGACGTCCGCCGCCGGATCACCCCGAAAACCAAGGCCATCATCCCCGTCCATCTGACCGGGAACCCGTGCGACATGGACGCGATCATGGCCCTTGCCGAGGAGCACGACCTGGTGGTCATCGAAGACTGCTGCCAGGCGTGGGGCGCGCGTTCGCGGGGGCGGCCCATCGGCACGGTAGGGCATTTCGCCTGCTTCTCGCTCCAGAACTCGAAGCACGTCACCTGCGGCGACGGCGGCGTGGTGGCCACGAGCCACCCGGCATACGGGCCGCTCCTCCAACGCTTCGGCGACAAGGGCGCCGCGCGCGGCGTTACCCGCGAGGGCGGCGGCTTCCGCGCCTTTGCCACCAATTACCGGATGAGCGAGCCGCAGGCGGCCGTGGTCGCCGGCCAGTTGACCCGGCTGGAAGAAATCGCCGCCGCCCGCGCCCGCCTCGGCAACCTGTTGACCGAGCAGATTCGCGACATCCCCGGCATCATGCCGCACGACGTGCATCCCGACGACCGGGCCGTGTACTGGTTCTACATGTTCCGCATCGACCCGGAGGCGTTCCGCATCAACCGCGACGATTTCGCCCGCACCCTCCGCGCCGAGGGCGCGCCGGCGGCCGGCGGCTACATCGGCGTGCCGCTGTACGGCGAGCCGGTGTTCCGAAACCACGGCTTCTTCGCCGGCCGCTGGCCGGTCAAGGAGTTCGGCCTGACCGAGATGAACTTCGCGAAACATTCCTGCCCGGAGGCCGAAGCGATCCTGCGAACCTGTATTCGGATTACCATCCACGAGGGCATGACCGACGAGTATATCCTCGACGTGGCCAAGGCCATCCGGAAGGTGGCAGCCCATTTTGCGGTATGACCGGCCGCGGCCGGCAACCTTCCATCCGCTATTGCGAAAGGACGAGACCATGAACACTGAACGTTTCACCCGGCGGCAGTTTGTGGCAGCCACGTCGCTGGGATCGCTGGCCGCGGCGGCCGGGCAAGCCGTTCCAGCGCGCGCCAGGGCCGGGCAGGTTGCCGCCAAGCTGGCGATTAAGGGCGGCACCCCGGTACGGACCCGCGGGTTCCCCGGCTGGCCCGTCTGGGACCCGAAACACGACGAGGAGCGGGTCGTCTCGGTGCTCCGCAGCGGCGTGTGGTCGCGCGCCCGGGTGGTCGACGAGTTCGAGCGGAAGTATGCCGAGCTGCTCGGCACGAAGCGCTGCCTCGCCACCACCCACGGCACCACCGCCCTGATCACCGCGCTCGACGCCCTCGACGTCGGCGTGGGCGACGAGGTGCTGGTGGGCCCCTACACGTTCGTCGCCACCATCAGCGTCATCTTCCTCGCCGGCGCCCTGCCCATCATGGTCGATACCGACCGCGAGACGTTCCTTGTGAACCCGGCGAAAATGGAGGAGAAAATCACGCCCAACACGAAGGCCATCCTGCCGGTCCACATTTACGGCCTGCCGGCCGACATGGACCGGATCAACGCCATCGCCCGCAAGCACAACCTGGTGGTCCTCGAAGACGCCTGCCAGGCCTGGCTGGCCGAGTACCGCGGCCGCAAGTGCGGGGCGCTGGGCGACCTGGGCTGCTTCAGCTTCCAGAACTCCAAGCACCTCACCTGCGGCGAAGGCGGCGCCGTGACCGGCGACGCCGCCGCCGTGATGGACCGGGCCGTTTCGTACCACAACTTCGGCCGCGGCGGCAACCGCCTGGGCTCGAAGTGCCGCATGACCGAGTTCCAGGCCGCCATCCTGCTGGCCCAAATGCAGCGCCTCGAGGAGCAAACCCGGCGCCGCTGGGAAAACGGCGCCTACCTCACCTCGAAGCTGCAAGGCATTCCCGGCATCACGCCCCACAAGCTGTACGACGGCGTTACCCGGGCCGTGTACCACCTGTACCCGCTCCGGTACGACCCGGAGGGGTTCGGCGTGCCGCGGTCGAGGTTCCTGGCCGCCCTGCAGGCCGAGGGCATCCCCTGCGGAGGGGGCTATGGCCGCTTGAACAAGGCACCGTTCATCGAGAACACCCTCCGTTCCCGCAACTTCCAGCGAATGTACTCGAAGGCGCAGCTCGACCACTGCCGCGAGCAGATCGAGTGCCCCGACAACGACGCGCTGTGCGCCGAGGCCGTGTGCTTCAGCCAGCGGCTCCTGCTGGGCACCCGGGCCGACATCGACGACATCGCTAACGCCGTCATCAAGGTTTACGAGAACCGCGCCCAACTCGCGTAGCGCCCGCCGCACCGGCAATTGGCCGACACGATGCACAAAGACGTACTGAGAGGTGTCCGTTGGCTGCTGTTGAAGCGCCCGGGAGATCTCGACCCTTTGCCTCGTGAGCCCGAGCGGCTTCGTGAAGCCCTGCAACTCAACGAACCGTTGGCCATCGCATCGGGCTGCCGATGGCAAGCCGATTGGCGGTGCGTTGCTGCTTTAGCAACACGAGTGTTCCCCGATCTGCAATTCGGTCTCTCTCGCGGCCTCGCCAAGCTGGCGATAATACTCGCGCGCACGCGGATCTTCGCTGGCGGAACTCAGGAACGCAAGGAAAAGTATGCTCACCTTGATTGAGCCATGGCTAATGTCTACGCCGAAGTGCCCGATATCCTCCAGCACTCTTGCGATGCC
>SKJM01000059.1 GCA_007122045.1 Planctomycetales bacterium
ACGCCGCCTGCTCGATCTCTTCGAAGCTGCCGTGCCTGCGGATGGGCTGGACCATGCCCATCGAGGCGGCGCTGGGCAGGTCCTCGCTGTAGTCCTTGGCCAGCCGGCCGAACCGGTCGGGTGCGTTGACGGCTTCGGCGCGGAGCTGCTCGGCCCGCTGCCGGCTGCTGACCGCGATGAGCCGCGCCTGGACCGCCTCGCCGTACTGCGTTTCGTACGCCCGGCGCAGCTCCTCCGGCGTAATCTGCAGCCGCTCGCCCGCCAGGGCCCTCAGCGCGAGCATCGGCCAGATGATGTCGTTGGCATATTCGGCCGGCCCGATCCCCCGCTCGCTCTCCAGGAGCTTCATCCACTGGTCGACGGGCAGGTTGAAGCGTTCGGCCATGCGTTCGATTTCCGCCTTTACGTCGGCTTCAGAAATCGCGACGCCGCGACGCCGGCATTCCTCGGCAATCAACTGCTTGTTGACGAGGCTTTCCAAGACGACCTCACCGAACCGCATCAGGCACTCGCGCCCGAGCTGTTCGCGGGTGATCGGCCGCCCGTTCACCTCGGCCACGACGTCGGGTGTGGCCGCGGAGGGCGCCGTCGCATTCGAGCCGGCCGCCGACGGTCGTGCGGCCGCCGACCGCTGGGGCACCGGGCGGGCAGGCTGAGCCCGGCTGGCGGCTCGGGCGGGGGGGTCGGCACTAGCCGCACCGGGGCCCCAGGCCAGCCGTAACAGGACACAAGCCGCCAGAACTACCAACCCCCCCAAAAGAACACTGACTCTCCGGCGGGATAACGCGAGCGCGCCAACATGGGACTTTCGGGTCATCGCGGTTCCTCCTTAAACCTTGGATAACGCCCTGAACAACAAGCATATGCCGGCGCACACCGTGCCGACAATCGCACAAGCACGGCGGGAGTATAGGAAGGCCTGTCCGCCCAGGCAATAGCAAAACACACACTCAAGCGTGGGGGGGGTGCATACGTCCTTTTCGGCGTCGGTTGATGATCACGGATTTGTCAAGTTCAATTTGTGAGCTGGTTCTATACCCCATGGGGGGGCCATGCGGTGTTTCGTGGTCTGGACCGCGTCAACGCCAATCACCGGGGATAGGGGACAGGCGGAACCTCACAGGTCTTGAGCAGCAAAGCTACCGCGCCGCCGTAATGCCCCCTCTGTAGACCGTTTGTTTGCAGCCACCGATCGGGGGCCGTTGCTGCGCGCTCGGGATATGCTGGGACCACAGTCGCCAAGAAAGCATATTCGAGGTCCAGGCCGTTGACTGTTCCGCGCAACAGCGATATAATACCAATTGTGTCACTACTGTCATCTTTTGGCTTCGCGCGGAACTCGGCTTGTTGGGAAGACGAAGGAACGCGGCGAAAGCAGTGCAACGGGGAGCAAATGAAGGTTGCGATTGTCGGCAAGGGCGGCGTAGGAAAAACGACAGTGGCCGCCCTGCTGGCGCGACGGGCGGTCGCGCTGGGGCGGCAGGTGGTGGCCGTCGACGCCGATCCGGACGGCAACCTCGCTTCCGCATTAGGGGTACCCGAGCAGGACGTGCCCGAACCCATCGCGGCGATGCGCGAACTGATCCTGGAGCGAACCGAGGCAAAGGACGAAGGGGCGGGCCTCATCTTTCGCTTGAACCCGGAAGTGGAGGACCTGCCGGAACGATTCAGCGTGTCGGCCGGTGGCGTTCGCCTGCTGGTGCTCGGAACCGTCGAGGCCGGGGGGAAGGGGTGTATGTGCCCCGAGGGGGCCGTGTTGAAGGCCCTGATGCAGCACTTGTTGCTCCGGGTCGACGACGACGTCGTGCTCGACATGGAGGCCGGGTTGGAGCACATCGGCCGGGCCTCGGCCCGGGGGGTGGACGCGATGATCGCCGTCGTCGAGCCCGGAATGCGGAGCGTACGCACCGCAACCCGCATCCGGCAACTCGCCCGGCAGATCGGGATCGATGCCTTCTTTTTCGTCGCCAACCGCGTTCGGTCGGCCGAGGAAGAGGCCGCTTTGCGAAAGTGTCTTGCCGAGGAGGCCATGCTGGGGGTCCTTCCCTACTCGGAGGAGCTTGCCCGCGCCGACCTGGAAGATCGGTCGGTCGAGGCAGCCGAAGCCACTTTGGCCGAACCTGTGGCGCGGGTGGCCGAGGGGTTGGAGCAACGGATGCCACGGCACGCATCGGCCGCGGCGGGCTGAGAAAATACGCCGCGGCGGGTCCGCGGCCAAGGAGCATTTTACTCGCAATCAGGAGTGATCATGGCTGAACAGAAATACGACTCCGCCGACCCGGCCTCGCTGGCGATGCTGGACGCGGCCGGCGATATCGGGGTCCAAACGGCGTGGGACCGGCTGGCCGAACAGAAGGCCCAGTGCCGGTTCGGGCGCGAGGGGCGCTGTTGCCGGCATTGTTTCATGGGGCCGTGCCGCGTGGGCACCGACGGGCGCGGACCCCAAAAGGGCGTCTGCGGCGCGACCGCCGACACGATCGCCGCGCGAAACCTGCTCCGCCACGTTGCCGCCGGCACGGCCGCCCACTCCGACCATGCTCGGGAAATTGTGCGGGCTTTGCACCTGGCGGCCGAGGGCACTTCGCCCGTCTACCAGATCCGCGGTCCGGCCAAACTCCACGCCCTGGCCGACGAATACGGAATCGCGCGCGACGGGCGATCCGACCAGCAGATCGCCAAGGACCTGGCCGACTTTCTTCTGGCGGAATTCGGGCGTCAGGAGGGGGCGCTGGCCAATGTCGGGCGAGCCCCCGAGCAACAACGGAAGAATTGGCAGCAAACCGCGTCCACGCCGCGGGGCATCGACCGCGAGGTCACCACGGCGCTGCACATGACGGTCATGGGGGTCGACAACGATCCCGAACATCTTCTGATGGCGGCAGCGCGCGCGGCACTGGTCGACGGCTATGGCGGCTCGATGATCGCCACCGACGTGTCCGACGTGTTGTTCGGCGAGCCGAAGCCGTTGCGGGCCAACGTCAACCTCGGGGTGCTGAAAGCCGACCAGATCAACATCCTCGTCCACGGCCACGAGCCGACTCTTTCCGACGTGATGGTGGCCGCCAGCCGCGACCCCGAACTGCTGGCCGAGGCCAAGGCGGCCGGCGCGTCGGGCATCAACCTGGCGGGCATCTGCTGCACCGCCAACGAAGTGTTGATGCGCCACGGCGTGCCCATCGCCGGCAACTTCCTCCAGCAGGAACTGGCCCTGATGACCGGGGCGGTCGACGTGATGCTCGTCGACGTACAGTGCGTGTTCCCGTCGCTGCCGGACTTCCAGCGTTGTTTCCACACGCGGGTGATCTCCACCAGTCCGAAGGCCAAGTTCCGCGGGGCGAAGCACATTGCCTTCGACGAACAGCGGGCCTGGGAAACGGCGCGGCAGATCGTCCGGGAGGCGATCGAGGCGTTCGGCCGGCGCGACCCGGCCAAGGTGGCCATTCCCGACCAGCGGCAGCCGCTGATCGCCGGTTTCGCGCGCGAGGTGGTTTCCGAGATTCTCGGCGGCCGGTACCGGCCCAGCTACCGCCCGCTGAACGACGCCATCCAGACGGGGCGCATCCGCGGGGTGGCCGGCGTGGTCGGATG
>SKJM01000196.1 GCA_007122045.1 Planctomycetales bacterium
CGCACGTGCTGGTGCACTGGGGCGAAATCGCCCGCTACCGCGCCACCTACGGCTTCGACCCCTGGGTGCAGCCCAAGCTGTTCGAGGAACTGGTCGACCAGGGGGTCCTCGCACCGCTTCCGCCGATCGGCGACCACCCCGCCCGCGCGTACCGGGTGCGGCTTCCAGGGACCCCACTTTCGTGGCATTCCCACGCCCACCCCCCGGCCGAGCGGATTCAGCGGCCGTCGCACTATTGACAACGGCCGTCGCTTCAAACATGATTGGAAGAAACGCCGTCCCGGTCGGTCATCGTCGGAGCGTTTCCGATCGCCGCGAACGGTCAGCATCCTTGAAGGAGGTTTCCAGTGTCCCCGATTCGAACGATTGCATGCTTGATACTTGCCGCGATGCTCGCTACGGCGGGGCACGCGGCCGAGGACGGCTTCACGCCCCTGCTGAGCGGCGAGGGCTTGTCCGGCTGGACGCAGGCCGAGGGTTGGGCCGCCGAGGACGGCGTGCTCAAGGTGGTCGGCCGCGGCGGCAACATCTATACCGAGAAGGAGTACGAGAACTTCGAGCTTCGCTTCGAGTTCAACATGTCCGACGGCGGCAACAGCGGCGTGTTCTTTCGCCGCGGCGGGTTGGAGGTGCAGCTCCTGGACGACTACGCTGAGAAGTACGCGAATCTCCAGGATTGGCAATACAACGGCGCGCTGTACGGGTTCGCCGCGCCGAGCGAACGGGTGAGCAAGCGCCCCGGCCAATGGCAGACCATGGCCATGCGGCTGGCCGGCCAGCAGTTGACGATCATTCTCAACGGCACGACGATCGTCGACACGAACCTGGACGATCACCGTCGGGGCGAGAATCCCCACCCCGGTCTCGCCCCCGGGCCCGGCCGCCTCGGATTCCAGAACTACGGCGGCGCCGGGATCGAGTTGCGCCATATTCGAATCAAGGAACTCGCCGGTTCCGCGACAACATCGCAATGATCGGGGGGCGCGAGACGTTCGCTCCGCCGGGGCAAGCCCGGATGGCGGCGGGGCGCGGCGGGCGCCCGGTCGTGCGGCAGCCGGGCGCCCGCCAATCTGCCCGGCAGACCTCAGAACATGTCGTCCTCGTTGTCGTCTTCCGGCTCTTCCGGTTCGTCAACCTCGTCCTCGTCAATGACGGGGTCATCCGGGTCGATCTCGGGCTCGACCGGATCGACGGGCTCGACGGGATCGACCGGATCGACGGGCTCGACCGGATCAACGGGCTCGACGGGATCGTCGTTTTCCACTTCCGGCGGCTCGAGGGGAGGCGTGGGCTCCTCACGGGGACAACCCATCGAGAATGCACACAAACCCAACAGCATCAGCAACAGCGCGAAGTACCTCATTGTGACCACCTTTCTGGTTTCGAGGGTGCTTCGAAAAAAAGTTCCGGCGGCGCCCGTTGCACCGCCACGAATACCGCGGCGCGTGGGGCGAGAGCGGCTGCTCCCCCGTTGCTTAGACCCCGACCCCCGCACGATTATTCCCGGCAATACAAATCGGCACCGGGATGGAGCAGATATAGCCCCCCTCGGAAGTTATATCCAACCACCCGCTGGCCGGCACGGTCGACGGAAAACCGTCCGAAAGGGGCTTGACAACGCTCGCCATCCCGGCCAAAACGGTGGGTGGTATGGTCGGCAGAATCGCCAGCCCCTTCCAACGCGAACCGGAGAGACGCCATGACGACCACTTCCCCGCCCGCCGCCGCCCGCTCCGCAACGTTCCGATCCGCCGTCGCCGGAGCCGCCGGGCTCCTGGTGTTGCTGGCAGCGTGCTTCCCCTCGCGCGCGCCGGCACAAAGCGAAGACCTGTCGGTCCTCGCCCGATGGATCGAATGGGCCGACGCCCCGAACCGGCTGCAACTCCACCTCAACGGCATTGCGTTCGACATGCTCGAGCAGCGGCGGGAAGCGATTCGGGCGCTCGAAACGGCCGACGACTGGCGCGTCCGGCAGCAGCACGTCCGCGAAACCCTGCACCGGCTCGTCGGCCCGTTTCCCGAAAGAACTCCGCTGAATCCGCGGGTGACGGGGGTCGTCGAAAAGGACGGCTATCGGGTCGAGAAAATCGTCTTCGAGTCGATGCCCGAGTTCTACGTGACCGGCTGCCTGTTCCTGCCCGACAATCTGTCGGGCCCGACGCCGGCGATCCTCAACGTCATCGGCCACACGGGCATCGCCTTTCGCGGCGCCAACTACCAGCAGTTCCTGTTGAACCTCGTGCGCAAGGGATTCATCGTCTTCGCCATCGACCCGATCGGCCAGGGTGAACGGCTCCAGTATTACGACCCGGAGCGCGGGCGCTCGGTCATCGGCGGCGCCACGGCGGAACACTCGTACCTGGGCATCCAGGTGTTCCTGAGCGGCAACTGCGCCTCGCGCTACTTCACGTGGGACGGGATCCGGGCCATCGACTACCTGGTCTCCCGGCCCGAGGTCGACCCGGAGCGGATCGGCGTGACCGGCCTCTCGGGCGGGGGCACGCAGACCAGCTATATTGCCGCGTTCGACGACCGGGTGGCCGTGGCCTCGCCGGCGTGCTACATCACCGGCTTCCAGCGCCTGTTCGAGTCGATCGGCCCGCAGGACGCCGAGCAGAACTTCAACCGCGGGGTGGCCGACGGCATCGACCATGCTGATTTTCTCGAGGTCCGCGCGCCCAAGCCCACGCTGGTCGTGGCCACCACGCGCGACTTCTTCAGCATCCAAGGCACGCGCGAGGTGGTGGACGAGGCCCGGGCCGCCTTCCTCGCCCTGGGGGCAGAGGACCATCTGGCACTGGCCGAAGACGATTACCGGCACGGGTTTACCGCCAAGAACAACGAAGCCACCTACGCGTTTTTCCAGGAGCACCTGAACCTGCCCGGCGATCCTCGGCATGAAGAGGTGGAAATTCTCAGCCAGGAGGAGCTGACCATCACGCCCACCGGGCAACTGATCAGCTCGCTGGGGGGCGAAACCGTCTGGTCGATCAACCGGACCGAAACCGCCGCCCGGTTGGAGGAACTCCAGGACGCGCGGCGGGCCGACCTCGCCGCCCACCTCCGCCAGGTGAAGGACGACGCGCGGGCGATCGCCGGCTACCTCGACCCCGAGTCCGTGACGGACCCGATCTTCCGCGGGCGATATCGCCGGGACGGCTATGCTGTCGAGAAGTACGTGATTCCCGGGGAGGGCAATCTCATCCTTCCGCTGTTGTTGATGATTCCCGAGGAAGGAAGCCGGCATCCCGGGCTGATCTACCTGCATCCCGACGGCAAGGCGGCCGAGGCCGGCCCGGAGGGCGAAATGGCCCAACTGGTGCGACGGGGTTACGCCGTCCTGGCGCCCGACCTTTCCGGAACAGGCGAATTGGGACGGGTGAGCAACGCCATCGCGTTCCTCGGCGTCCAGACAGGGCGGAGCGTGGTGGGCATCCGCGCGGCCGACATCGTCCGATGCGCCCGCTTTCTCCAAGCCCGCCCCGACGTCGACACGTCGGAACTGGCGGCCGTCGGCCGGGGCACCACCACGATTCCGCTGTTGCACGCGGCGGCGTTCGACGATTCGCTGCGGCGCGTGGTGC
>SKJM01000738.1 GCA_007122045.1 Planctomycetales bacterium
CCATCAAGGGGGACGGAGCGATCGGGAATGGGAAACAGCCGGAAGAGGCGCTGCCCTGGCCATTGGCGGGGCGGTCCGATAGAATAGAGTGTTTTTGCTATCCTTCCACACCCTGCCATGATTCGCTCCACTGGCCCCTTCCAACCCGAACGCGCCCCCCGGGCAGCAGTCGATCCGGCCCTCCATGCTCAGCCGCTGAAGCCGCCCTCGCCGTATGGACCACACTTCTGGCTGGCGTATCTGGCCAACATTTTGGTGATGTTGGCCATCGCGATGCTGTTTCGGTACGCCGATTTCGTCATCCTTTTGGGGGGGTCTGAGTGGCATCTCGGATGGATCGTGGGAACCGGAATGGTGGGCAGCCTCGCGGTACGGCTGGCCATGGGGCAGGCGATTGACACGTATGGCCCGAGGATGGTTTGGCTCGGCTCGGTGGTGCTGTTCGCCGTCGTGTGCTTTGCCCACCTCGGCGTGACCACGCAGGGGCCGGCAATCTACCTGCTGAGGATCGGCTACTGTTGCGCGATCGCGGGAATCTTCGGCGGCTCGATGACCTTTGTCGCGTCCCGCGTGTCGGTCATCCGGCTGGCTGAAATGTGGGGGATGCTCGGCACCGCCGGCTTCTTGGGGATGATGCTCGGCCCACAGATCAGCGATTGGTTGATCGGCACCGGGCCGGTCACCCGGCCACAACTCGACCGGATGTTTCTGGTGGCCGGGCTGTTCGGCTGCGGATCGGTCCTGTTCGCCTACCTGGCCACGCGCGGCGAACGCGCCCGCCCCCGGCCGCAACACAGGCCGCCGCCGCTGCAGGCACTGCTGCGGCGTTATCAGCCGGGCAGCGTGTTGCTGGTGGGAATTGTCATGGGTGTTGCCATCGGGTTGCCCAATACATTTCTTCGGACGTTCGCCGCCGAACTGGCCATTCCGCGCATCGGCGTGTTCTTCGGCTTCTACGCGCCGGCCGCCATCCTCACGCGGGTGGCCGCCCGGCGACTGCCCGAACGATTCGGCCCCGAGCCGCTCATCCCGCTGGGCCTGGCCGGGATGATGCTCAGCCAACTGGCGTTCCTCCTGGTGCGCGTCGAATGGCAGTTGGTGCTGCCGGGCATTGGGTACGGGATTTCGCACGCCATTCTGTTCCCCTCGGTGGTCGCGGCCGGCAGCAGCGCGTTTCCCGACGAGCACCGGGGCGTAGGCAACCTGCTCATCCTGGCCATGTTCGATTTGGGTATTCTGGTCGGGGCGCCGATGGTGGGCATCGGGCTGGAGGCGGCCCGCTTTGCCGGCCTCGCCCCCTACCCGGCCGTCTTTCTGGCCTTGGCGGTCCTGATGGGCACCACGGCGCTCGTCTACCGCTTGACCTGGCGGCGCGGCGACCGGCCCTGGCAGCACGTCCGGCAATCCCTCCAACAGGGCGCGCGCCCGGACCTTTCGGGCGAGCGGGCCGTTGAAGTGGCCACAAGTGAGTAGGATGCGGCAATCCGGCCTATTCGGCCGGCGCGGCGCCGTCTTCCCCGAGGCACTCGAGTTCTTCAAGCCACAGGCGGATTTCGTTGTCGTACTCGCTGGCCAGGTCGCCCTTGATGAGTTGCCGATGGAAGCTGGCCGCCCCTTCCTTCAGCAGGTCGGCCGCCTCCGCGCTGGGGAAGCGGCGCGAAGGGTCCGGGGCCACCAGCCCGCGGCAGAAACTCATCAGAAGCTCGTTGCAGACCACCTCCTCGGGCAAGACCCGAGCCAGCCGCTGGGCGAGGAACCGCTTGGCGGCGAGCAGTTCGGGGTAGGTCTTCAGGCCGGCAAAGGGCGGCGAGCCGGAAAGCATTTCGATGAGCACGTAACCCAGGCTGGCCAGGTCGCTGCGCGGCGTGCACGCCTCGCCGTCGAGCACCTCGGGGGCGGCGTAGGTGGGCGTGCAGCTCCGGCGGGCCGGGGGGGCCTCCAATTCGAACGCCGAACCGAGATCGACGATCTTGGCGTTCCCCGTCCGCTTCAGCATGATGTTCGAGGGCTTCAGGTCGCCGTGGACGATCCCGTGCCGGTGCAGGGCGGCCAGGGCGGCCAGGCAGTCGCGGACGATGGCGATGGCCACGCCCGGCTTCACCCGCGGCTGCACCGGCCCGGCCGTGACGATCACCTGGTTGATGTACCGCCAGCGCTTGCTGCTGACATGGTAGTGGATCCACTCGAGCATCTTCTGGGTGAGTAACCGCCTCAAGTCGAAGCCGTCGACCCATTCCATCTCCATCAGCCGGATGCGGTCGCGGTCGATCCAGTTGTGGACGTCGAGCAGGTTGTCCTGCTGGATTTGGGCGACGTGTGCGGCGACCTGGGCCATGCGGCCCATCGACTCGTCATAGGACCGCTCGTCTTCGTAGCGCTCCGGCGAAAAGACCTTGATGGCCACCGGCAGCGTAAAGCGGTCGGTCCCGCGCCGCTCGCTGAGGAACACCACCCCCTGGCCGCCGGCGCCGAGGATGCGATTCAACTGGTGATGCTCCGTCCAGCTCAGGCGCGGCTGTTCGAGGATTTGTTTGTAACGGGCAATCAGTTCGTCGGAGCAGCGAACGGCCGCGTGGCCTCCCCACGTGCGGGTGGCGCTCCCCTCCAGGAAGGTTGTTGTAGCCATCGGGGCAACTACCAATGGGACTCGGGGGATGAAGGATGGATAACATCGTCATCCTACCAAATCGACCGGGGGCTGTCGATAGGAGAAGGGGGGAGTAGAGACCATTCAATCAGTTTTGCTTCTGCGAAGATCACAGCCATCGGGACAAGCCCGGGTGGCGGCGGCACTTGTGGACAACCAGGAGGCGTCCTCCTGGACAGACGCCGATTCTTCCGCTTACAATGTATCAAGATACTTCAAGAGCCCACACCCCGAGGATGGCTCGGCAGCGTCGGCCGACACGAAGTGTGCAGGGCTGGACGATGCGGCGAAGCGTCGTCGCGCAGGTGGAAAACGGGAAGGAGTTTGTCATGCGCCGGTGCAAGGTTTCCGCGTTTACCCTCGTGGAATTGCTGGTGGTCATTGCCATCATCGGCATTCTGATTGCTCTACTGCTTCCCGCGGTCCAGGCGGCCCGGGAGGCGGCGCGGCGCTTGCAGTGCTCGAACAATCTGAAGCAACTGGGGTTGGCGATCCACAATTACCACGTGGCGCACAATTGCTTTCCGGTCAGCATCGGCTACGATAACCCGACCGACGCCCCGGGGCCGCAGGGCCGCAGCGGCAAGGGGTGGATCACGAGCGCGCTGCCGTACCTCGAACAGCAGGCCCTGTTCGACCGCTTCCGGGAGGAATTGTGCTTCGAAGGCCACGCTTACAGCGAGGGGATGTGGCGCACGGGCTGCCGTGAACTGATGAAAACGCAGGTGGCCTTCCTGCAGTGCCCCTCGGACAACTCGGTGCGCCAGCTTCTGACCACCCAGAACCAATGGGACGGCGTTCCACTGGCCGCGACCAGCTACAAGGGCGTCATCGGCGATACGCGGATGGGCGGGGCGTGGACCGGCAGTTCCGATTGCCACCGCACCAGCCGCTGCCCGGGCATCTTCTGGCGGCACA
>SKJM01000189.1 GCA_007122045.1 Planctomycetales bacterium
CGGAGCCCCGGATCGCCGTTGCCGGTTAGGACGATAATGGGTATGTGGGCCGTTTCGCCATTGCGTTTCAGGCACTGGAGAATCTCCTCACCCCGCCCCTTGGGCATGGCCAGGTCGAGCACGATGGCGTCGGGTTTCTCGTTGGCGGCCAGCCACAGGCCCTGCATGCCGTGAAACGCCCGCAGAACCTCCACTCCGTGCCGCGCAAACGCCCGCGCGATGCTTTCGGATACGTTGGGATCGTCATCGACACACAAGACTTTCGCCGTGTTCCGGCGTTCGTCCAGGGCCGCTGTGCTATCCGCGCGAAGGTTGTGGTCCATCCGCATATCTCCCTCCAGTCGAGGCAAGGGAACCATCGCCGGGCGCGGCCCTCGGAGGTTGCCGTCCCGGCGGGATCGCCGGATCGAAAAGCCGACAGGCGCCGAGTGAACAGGGCGCGAGCCGCTCCGGCGCCAAACGAGTCAACTAAAGCATAGCTTACGTTTCGGCGATTTTTCGGCCGATAAGGCGGTGCACGACCATAAAGTACCGAATTGCGTGGGAAAGGCTTCCATGTAAGTCGGCGGAAACGATAGGCTGGAAGCCTGTCCCACGTCTGGGACGGTCCCCCGTGAACGGTTACCCGCGCTGCCGAACAAGCGGCTTATAGGGCTTATCCGGCGCCGGAGTCGCGAAAACGGTTCGCGTTCCCGGAAACGGCTGCCTCGAAGGCTCCAAGGAAAAGCTAGTATTCGGAAGAGACCCAGACACCGTATCCTGGTGGCCGTGGTGGATTTCCTGCCGCCGCCGCGGAAATGTGAATTGCTCCGGAGCCCGCCGGCTCCGGCCTCTTGGAGAAACCGCCCATGCCTTATGCCGTATCGACTCCCGACGCACGTTCCGGG
Organism: Planctomycetales bacterium; assembly: GCA_007122045.1. Classification (GTDB taxonomy): domain Bacteria; phylum Planctomycetota; class Planctomycetia; order Pirellulales; family Thermoguttaceae; genus PWXP01. The sequence continues at coordinate 888 of SKJM01000189.1, forward strand.
AAGGTGACCCTCGAGCAGGCCCTCCGCCGCGTCGACGAAATATCGACGTTGCCGCAGGTGGCGCTGCGCGTGATGGAGGTGGCCAACGACCCGGACTCCGGCGCCGCCGACTTGAAGGACGTGATGGAGCACGACGCGGCCCTCAGCGCCCGCGTTCTGCGGTGCGTGAACTCCTCGGCCTACGCGACGCGCACGAAGATTACGAACTTGCAGCAGGCCATCGCCTATCTGGGACTGAAGCAGATCAGGAACCTGGCCATGACCGCCAGCGTCAGCGAGCTGTTCAAGAAGGAGGAGGCCATTGGACCTTACCGGCGTTCGGAGTTGTGGCGGCACCTGGTTTCGGTGGGCATCTGCGCCCGGCTGATCGCCATGCGCCGCAAGCTGCCCGACTTCGAAGACGCCTTCCTGGCCGGCCTGCTGCACGACGTGGGCATCGTGCTGGAAGACCAATACGTCCACTCTGTCTTTCGCCGCATGATCGGCGCGCTCGACGAGGAGCAAACGCTGTGCGCCGTGGAACAGCGGGAATTGGGTTTCGACCACACCCAGTTGGGCGAAGGAGTGGCCAAGGCGTGGAACTTCCCCGAGACCATCGTGGCCGCCATCCGCTACCACCATACGTCGGTCCGCTACCGGGGCGACGCCATCGGCATCGTCCGGTGCGTCGAGGTGGCCAACCTGCTGTGCACGCTCACGGGGGCCTCCTCGGTCGGCATGAAGGTGGTTCGCGTTTCGCAGCCGGCGCTGACGGGGTTGTCGATCACCCGCGAAGACATCGCGGTGCTCGCCGCCGATCTGAAGGAAGAACTCGCCCAGAACGCCTCCCTGTTCACGTTGTAATCGAAGATGATGGAAACACTCGCCTCCACGTTGGACGACCTGCTTGCCGTGGCCGCCCCCTCCGCGGCAGGCGCGAGCGAGGCGGAAGCCGCGCTGGCACGATTCGGCCCGTGGCGGCCCCGCCTGGTCGTGCTCGCCGAGTGCGACGGGCGGGTGGTGGCTGCCTTCGACGGCCGGCCCGGCGGCACGGCAACGTCGGCCGAAGTGGTCGCCGCGCGGTGCAGCGAACGCCTGCGCGACGCGCGCACCACCCGTTTTGCGCTCGGCGCCCGGGAAACGGTCGTCGCCGCGCGCCTGCCCGAGGTGGCCGCCGACACGATGGTCGCATGCGTCCTTGACGCGAGCGTCCCCGGCGGCGCCGAGCCGGACGCGATGGTCGCCGCCCTTGCTGCGCAACTGGCAGCCGGCGCCGTCGACCAGGCTGCGCTGACCACGCGCATCCAGCATTTCCAGGCCGAGCACGACAGCCTGCGCGCCGCCCATTCCGAGGCCACGGCCACCGCACTGGAGGAGCGCGAGGAACGGCTCCTCGCCCAGGAGGACCATGCCCGGCAACTCCAACGCGACATCACCGAGCGGAAGCGGGCCGAGCAGGAACTGCGCCGCCTGCACCTGCATAACGAGATGATCCTGAACTCGGCCGCGGAGGGGATTTGCGGGCTGGACGACGCGGGCCGCGCCACGTTCGTCAACCCGGCCGCCGCGCGCATGCTCGGCTACCGGCCCGACGACCTGGTCGGCGCCCGACTCCACGAGAAGGTCCATCACAGCCGGGCCGACGGCACGCCCAACCCGTGGCGGCAATGCCCGATCTACTGGGCGCTGCAGGGCCGGTTGATCAAACGGGTGGACACCGAGGTGTTTTGGCGGGTCGACGGCACGCCCTTTCCGGTCGAATATACGGCCACGCCCATCGACGAGGGCGGGAAGGTGGTGGGCGCCGTGATGACGTTTCGCGACACCTCCGAGCAGCGGATGCTCGAGGCCCAACTCCGCCAGGCCCAGAAGCTCGAGTCGATCGGCCAGCTTGCCGCCGGCATCGCGCACGAAATCAACACCCCCACCCAGTACATCGGCGACAACACCCGGTTCCTGGAAGACGCCTTCACCGACATCGGCAACCTGCTGGATCGGTACGTGCGGCTACTGGAGGCCGCGAAGGCAGCCGGTGTCGATGAGGCGCTGATCGGCGAAGTGGAGCGCGCCGCCAAGGAGGCCGACCTCGACTTCATCGCCCGCGAAATCCCCGCGGCCATCCGCCAGTCGCTCGACGGCGTGGCGCAGGTGGCGAAGATCGTCCGTTCGATGAAGGAGTTTTCGCACCCGGGCAGCGACGAGAAGCAGGCCGTCGACCTCAACCAGGCCGTCGGCAGCACGCTCACCGTCTCGCGGAACGAGTGGAAGTACGTGGCCGAGGTGGTGACCGATTTCGACGAGTCCCTGCCCAGCGTCCCGTGCCTGCCCAGCGACTTCAACCAGGTGATGCTCAACCTCGTGGTGAACGCGGCCCACGCGATCGCCGACCGATTCGGGTCCGAACCGGCCGAAAAGGGCACCATCACCGTGCGCACCCGGGCGTGCGGCGATTGGGCCGAAGTGCGCGTGGCCGATACCGGTATCGGCATCGCCCCCGCCGTTCGCGACCGGGTCTTCGACCCGTTCTTCACCACGAAGCCGGTGGGGCGGGGGACCGGACAAGGGCTGGCCATCGTGCATTCCATCATTACGGAACGGCACGGGGGAACCATCGGCCTGGAAAGCGAAGTCGGCCAAGGGACTGAGTTCATCGTCCGGCTGCCGATCGAATCCAAGGGAACGCAAGATGCAAA
>SKJM01000820.1 GCA_007122045.1 Planctomycetales bacterium
AGTGGCAGGCCCGGCTCACCGAGGCGGTGGATGGCATCATGGCCCGGCTGCTGCGCAAGGCCAGCACCCACGATATGCGAACCGTCTTGGTCACCAGTGCCATCACGCGCGAGGGGAAAACCACCCTGGCCACCCAGGTGGCCATGAGCCTGGCCCGAAATGGCCACCGGACCCTGCTGGCGGACTTCGACCTCCGCCGCCCGACGCTCCACCACGTGTTCGGGTTCGAGGCCGAACCGGGCATCAACGAGGTGATCCGCAGCGAGTGCAAGCTGGGCGACGCCGTGAAACGGGCGGGCAATCGGTTGTCGTTCCTTCCGGCGGGCCGCTGGGACCGCGCGGCCTTGGCCGCGTTGACCAACGGGGCGGCCGAGCACCTGCTGCGCGAGCTGCGCGGCGATTACGACTTCGTGGTGCTCGACAGCAGCCCCATCCTCCCGGTGGCCGACACCCGGTTCGTCAGCCAGCACGTCGACCTGGTGGTGCTTTCCGTGATGCGCGACCACAGCAGTGCCCCGAAAATGCAGGCGGCGTGCGAAATTCTGGCCGCGTTCGGCGCGAAACACGTCGAGACGGTGGTCATCGGCCCCGGGGCGAGCCCCTACTATTACGACGATACTCTGGAATACCATCCCGAGGCGGTTGCCTGAGCGTTCGACAATTATGGAACTCGACGAAGTTTTTCGCAAAGAACTGAAGGCCATGTCCGTGCGGCCGCTTGTTCTGGCCGGCTGGCTCGTGGTGGCGGCCGCCTTCCTGTGGGTGTACGGTTCGACCCTGGCCGACCTGGCCCACGTGTGGTGGACCATGCCCGACTACGGCCACGGTTTCTTCGTGCCCGTCTTCTCCGTGGTCCTCCTCTGGTCGCGGCGCGAGATGGTCCAGCCGTGGCCGCAGGAGGGGAGTTGGTGGGGGATGGCCTTCCTCGCCGTCTTCGGAGCCGGGGTGCTGGCGACCACCTACTTTCATATCGCCACGCCTGTGCGGATGTCCGTCATCCCGTTCCTGGCCGGGGCGGTGCTGTTCGTGGGCGGCTGGCGGGCATTGCATTGGGCGTGGCCGGCCGTCGTGTTCCTGGTGTTCATGGTCCCCCTGCCCGAGGATGTCTCCATCTGGCTTCGCGACCCGCTCCAGCGAATCGGCACGATCAGCAGCGTGTTCATCATCCAAACGCTGGGGATTCCCGCCACGGCTCAGGGCAACATCATCCACCTGACCGAAGGGCAGCTCGGGGTGGTCGATGCGTGCAGCGGGCTGCGGATGCTGATGCTGTTCTTCGCCGTCTGCGTCGGGGCCGCCTTCATCCTGCGCCAACCCTGGTGGGAGAAGGTGGTCGTCTTGCTCAGCGCCGTGCCCATCGCCATCGCCGCCAACGTGTTCCGCATTACGGTCACCGCCGTCCTGCACGACCTGGTGAGCACCGAGTTGGCCGACAAGGTGTTCCACGACTTCGCCGGCCTGATGATGATGCCGGTGGCGATCGCCATGCTGTCGGTGGAACTGTGGCTCATCTCGCACCTGGTGATCGAGCCGCCCGAAGCCCGGCCGGTGGTGGCGGGCGTGCAGCGCAAGCCGCGCGCCGCCGGCCGGAGCAGCCGGGCGCCGGCCGCCACGTCGCTGGTGATGGGCCTCCCTGGCGCTCACGGGAGTGGACAGGCCAACGGCCAGAGCAAGAGTGAACACACACAACCCGCCGATCCGTCGGCCGCCGGCAGGGAATGAGCGAGCAGGAATCGAACCGCGAACCACCCGTCATCGCCGGCGCCGCCCGGTAAGACCCATAGCACGCGCCTCGGAGTTCAACCATGTCGCTTCGTCTCAAAACCCCGGTCCGCCTGGCGATCGTCGTCGGGGTCGCCGGTCTCGTGTACCTGCTCAACTACCAGGTGAGAGCGATGCTGGAGCCGGGCCACATCGTGCTCCCCGACTGGGACCTCGCGGAACTGCCCCTTCAGTTTGAGGGCTGGAGGGGGGAGGCTTCGGAATTGGACGAGCGGCTGTTCCGCCGAATCGGCGCCGACGCGGTGGCCGACCGCGTATACGAGAACCGCGAGGGCGGCACCGTTTCCGCCCACACCGCACTGTTCACCAACTTCAATGAGGGCATCACCGTGCACTCGCCGGCCCGCTGCTACCGCGCCGCCGGTTGGGAGCAGCGCGACACCGAAAGGCGGACCCTCACCGTCGAGGGGCTCCCGGACATCACGGTCGATATCTCCACCTGGCAGCGCGAAGGCCGGCGGGTGAAGGTGCTGTACTGGTACCAATTGGGCGACCGCATCCTGCTGGACCGCACGGAATTGGGCGGGGCCTACGTGGCCCTGGCCGGCCGCGAAACCTGGCCGGCCATGACCAAAGTCATGCTGGAGACGCCCGGCGACCGGCGGCAGGAGGCCGACATGCGCCTGCTCGACGTCGGACGCCACATTCGCCGATGGCTCCACGAGCGCACCGCCTCCCAGCCGGCGCCGGACGATGCACCGCCGGCCGGGGAAGCCGCTTGAGGGTGCCATGCGCGACCCTCACAGGCCGGGAGTTTCCAATCCGTCGCTTGAACCTTACCGCCACCCCCTTGCATCCGGAAGCCTGATCGGCAATAATAATGATGGTGGCCATTCGGCCGCCGCCGGCGCGGGCCGGAAGGGCACGCTCACGCCAACCGGTAGGAGAAACGCTCATGCTTGTCACGGATCCTTCACCACGAGACCGTCGAGGCTTTACGCTCATTGAATTGCTTACCGTGGTGGTAATCATTGGCCTTCTGGCCGGGCTGGTCACCGCCGCCGCCATCCGCGTGCGGTGGTCGGTGCGCAAGGCCGCCCACGCCATGGAACTGAAGCAGCTCGAAATGGCCCTGCACGCCTATAAGGAGCAATTCGGGCAGTTCCCGCCGCATTCGGACGACGGGTTCGACGCGCATATCCGAAAAGCGTTCCCGCGCAACGCCGGGGGCGCGCCGGGGGCTCCAGGTCCGGCCAATGCGCTGACGTTCTGGTTAGGCGGCGTGCGGCAAGGCGGGGAGTACATCGGATTCAGCAGCAATCCGACCAGCCCCTTCGATGCGACGTCCACCAGCCGTAGCGGCCCCTTCTTCGAGTTCGACCCGGACCGGTTGGATGGCGATGGGCGCTACTACCCGACCGTCGAGGCCGCCCAGTCCGGCCAACCCAATCAGGCCATTCACTATTACCGCGCCCAGAACGGCGAGTACGCCGCCGGCTCCCATGCGTTCCAGGACTCGCGAACCGGAGGCTGGATCAACCCGCGCTCTTTCCAGATCCTCAGCCCCGGCATCCAGGGTGGCATTGTGGCCTCCGGCAATCCGGCGTTTCCGGGCGGCCTGTCGGAGGAGCACCTGGAAATGATGTCGAACTTCACCAGCGGCACCATGGAAGACGCGTTGCCGTAACGGGGTGGGACGGCCCGCAGCGGCAGTTTCGATGCGCGCGTGTTGGAGGTCACGCTTCAGCGTGCCTGCGGTACCCACCGCGATTGCCCCGTCCCTTCGTGCCCTTCGTGGATATCGTCGTCGCTCA
>SKJM01000293.1 GCA_007122045.1 Planctomycetales bacterium
CTCGTAAAATCTGCATGTTCCCTTCGCGGAACGCGGTGGCCATGGCGATGGGAATATCGGCCTCGGCCAGCATGACCTTGGCGCGGTTTCGCCCCACCTCGGCCTTCATTTCCTGCTCGCGGGCGCTGGCCAAGGCGCGGCGCTCCTCGGCTTTGGCCCGGGCCACGCGCATGTCGGCCTCGGCCTGATCGGTCTGGAGGCGGGCGCCGATGTTCTCGCCCACGTCGATGTCGGCAATGTCGATCGAGACGATCTCGAAGGCCGTCTGCGCGTCGAGCCCGCGCGCCAACACGGCCTTCGAAATGCGGTCGGGGTTTTCCATCACGGCCAAGTGGTTGTCGGTCGAGCCGATCGACGTGATAATGCCTTCGCCCACCCGGGCGATGATCGTCTCCTCGGTGGCGCCCCCGATGAGCTGTTCGAGGTTGGTGCGCACGGTCACGCGGGCGCGCACCTTCAACTCGACGCCGTTTCGGGCGATGGCGCTGAGGGTGTTCTTTTGAGAGCGTTGGGGGTCCGGGCAGTTGATGACTTTCGGGTAAACGCTGGTCTGCACGGCTTCGAGAACGTCGCGGCCGGCCAGGTCGATCGCGGCGGCGCGGTCGAAGTCCAGGTCGATGTCGGCCCGATTGGCGGCAATGATCGCCCGAATGACGTGCGGCACGTTCCCGCCGGCCAGGTAATGGGCTTCCAGCCGCCGGGTGGTGATACCCGTGTCGCGCTCCGCCCCGATGCCCGACTGGATCGCCATGATCTTCGCCTGCACGATGATGCGGGCGTTCACCTGCCGGAGGCTCATCCCCACGAGGCTCCACAGGCTGACATTGGCGTTCGACATGTAGGCTTGAAACCAGATGCCGCCGTACAGAAACATGAGGACGGCGAAAATGAACGCGAAGAAGATGAAGATCAGCACCCCAATGACCATCAGGGCCGTATCACCTTGCGCCAGCAGAATGGGTAGCTGCCCAACCATAGGTACGCCTCCGTTATTGGCTTTTCATGGAGCGTAAACGTTTATCAAACCCTGCTCAATTCGCGGGTATAGGATACAGCATAGCCGACCGCCCGGCCCGGTGCTAGTACCCCTCCTCCTCTTCCACTTCGTGGATGGCCTGGGCGACCTCTCTGCGGGCACCGAGGTAGTAGCAAACACCCACTAATGCTATGAGAATTGTGATTATCCGGTAGGTGAGCCCCACCACCAGTCCCTTGGTCCCCGCCGCGGCAAGCTGCGCGTACAAGAACTGGATCGTCCCTTCTTGGGGACCCGCCGGCAGGGGGATGATCGTGGCCACGGTGCTCATCGGCACGATCACAAAGTGCTCTCGGAGGGTTGCCGTGTAGCCGGGCAGTCCCCGGGCCGCCAAGTAAATTCCGAACACGAACAGACAATGTACTCCGACAGTCATCACCCCCGAGGCCATCAGGACGCCGGGCCGCTGATGGTACATCCGGCTGGCGTCGACGAGTTTTCCCAGCCACCCGCCGATTCGGGGGAGACGCACCAGCGCCTGCACGATCCGACCCGTTCCCGCACCGGCGTGGAACCAAAGGCCGATCCCGCCGGTGGCCACCGCAGCCACCCCCACCGCAATACGCGACGCCAGGCGGATGTCGGCATTCCAGTGGTTCCAGAACCCCAACAGCAGGACGGCGGCCGCCAGCACGAGGAACAACACGTAAAGGCCGATCACCCGGTCGACGACCACGGAAGCCACGGCCCGGGTACGCTGGTCGCGGTGCTCGCGGGCGAGCATGACCGCCTTGATCAGGTCGCCGCCGACGATGCCCATCGGCGCCAAGTTGAACAGGTAGCCCAGGAAACCGAGCCGAAAGGCACTGCGAAGGGTAAAGGGCAGTTCCACGGCCCACACCAGGTACCACCACCGAACCAGGGTGAGCGCCACCGCCGTGCCGCACACCGCCCACGCGCCCAGCAGGAGCCACCACTGCTTCGGATCGGTGCGGAGCCGTTCGAGCGCGTCGGGATCGCGCAGGGCATCGCGGACCAGGTAGGCCAGAATGGCCACCGAAATACCGATCTTCAGGAGCGTTACGAGGTGCTTTTTCAATGTCTGCAAGCTTATCAGCAATGCCGCTCCATTACTGCCGCGCCGCCTCCTTGCCGGAATTGTGAACACTCGCCCGGATAATTCATGACGATGTAGGGTGGTGACCCGCAAGCCAGGACCCTGGCGGGACTTCGGTCGCCTGGCCGGGCGTGGTTCCAGCGCACGACGTACAAGCGGGCTAAGCGTGGCTTGCGCAGTCCCACCAAGGATTTACGCGAACTCGTGCCACCCTGCATGAATAATCCGGGCTCGGGGTTTCAGGTCGGGGCCTCCCGCTGGCGCGGTGGCCGTGAGCCGCCATTGTGCCCCATCGGAACCAGCAAAGCAAGCCCGGTTACCCGACCGGCCAGCTACCCGCCCAGCCCCCGCGCCCTCGCCTTCTTCCCCGCCGGGCTTGCCCCGGCCGGTCCCCTGACTGGCCAGCTACCCGCCCACGGCACCAGATCGCCGATCGACCGGATGGTATTCGGGCCCGCCACGTACGCGATGCCGCCGTGCAAATGCAGGCGGAGCTGCCGGTTCAGCTCCTTGTCGGCCGCTTGAACTCGCTCCCCACACGGGGTAAACTGCGGGCTGTCGCGTAAAGACTCACGGGCCCTTCCGTTTCCAGGTGCAGGCCGCTCCAATGTAGTAGGCACACGCCGTGTGCCGTCCCCCGACGTAACCGTGAACGGTTACCCCCGACAAACCAGCTTACACCCAGCAACGGAACCCCGGCTTTCCCGAATCTCCGCACCACTCAACCAGGGTCGTCGCCCATGCCCAAGCGCACCAGCAAGAGCGGCAGCGAGCTGTTCATCGTCGACAACAGCGACACCGACTGGAAGGTGCTGCGCTACCTCCACGACTGGTGCCAGCTTTCGCGGGCCATCGACGTGGCCACCGGCTACTTCGAAATCGGCGGCCTGCTGGGCCTCGACGACGAGTGGCAGAAGGTCGACGCCATCCGCATCCTGATGGGCGACGAGGTTTCCCGCCGCACCAAGACGGCGTTCAACGAGGCCCTGCGCCAGGTCGCCACCCGCCTGGACGACAGCCTGGAGGCCGAGAAGGAGAAGAACGACTTCCTCGCCGGCGTGCCGGCCATCGTCGAGGCCATCCGCGCGGGCACAATCCAGTGCCGCGTCTACCGGCGCGACAAGTTCCACGCCAAGGCCTACATCACCCACGCCCGGCAGGAGGTGGTCGGCTCGTTCGCCCTGGTCGGCTCGTCGAACCTCACGCTGCCGGGCATTACCCAGAACGTCGAACTGAACGTCCAGATCGCCGGCACCCCCGTGGCCGTGCTCCAGGAATGGTACGACGAACACTGGGACGACGCCGAAGACGTGACCGAAGAGGTGCTCCGCGTCATCGAGCGGCACACCCGCGAGTACACGCCGTTCGAGGTGTACGCCCGCAGCCTCCAGGAGTATTTCCGCAGCCACGAAATGACCGCCGACGAGTGGGAGCAGCGGC
>SKJM01000167.1 GCA_007122045.1 Planctomycetales bacterium
CTGGTCCGGTGGCCTCGACATCAGCCGCACGCAGGCCGTGCTCGGCGAGCAGGCGCCGAGCAGCCGGCATCACCTTCACGTCGGCGTCCGGCATTCCGTTGCCGGAGTCCGCCCCGGCGTGAGTGCCGGCCGCTGGGCCCTTCGCCGCCAGGCGAGCCCATCTTCGATGTGCTGCGTGGCCTTCTGAAAGAGTTCGTCATCGCCGGGGGTCACCTCGGGCCGGCTGGGGAACGGCAGCACTTCCAGCACCTTGGTGGGCCGGTCGGCCCGCAAATCGCTCGAAAGCTGCAATATCTGTTCCCGCCCGTCGAAGGCGGTCACTGCCCGCTGGTACGGCCGATACACCTCCGCCCCCGGCACGAACGGGATGGAGCCGCAGTTGGCCATCGCGGCGTTGGCAACCACCACGAGGGCGGCCGCCGGAAACAAGCTCAGCCACTTCATCACAAACCCCTTGCGCGGTGCCTCCCTGCATTGTGCACCCCTTTCCCCACGCCGGCAAGTCGCGGCTTCCCCAGAAGCCGGTCTGCCTTGCAACTGCGGCGCGGTTCGCCAAGAATGGCGTCTGACCTTGCCAATACGATTTTGGCTCCCCCCTTTCCGGGTGCAGGGACCCTGTTGAGGCCCTGCACCGCGAAAGGGCGGGGCCGTAAGTTTCTAATTATGACCAGGAGGGTCTGATGAGCGGTATTCCAGTTCTTTTTGCAGAAGGGCGATCCATCGCCGAAGCGTGGGAGAACGCCCTGGTGAAGTTGTACGAATCGGGCTGCGAGGTGGAAACCCAGTACGACCGGCCCGACGCCCCCCGCAGCCGGGACGCCACCATGCTGCTGGTGGTCCGCGAGCCGGGCGCCGAGCCGATGATCCACCGCGACTTCCCCTGCGGCTTCGAAGAGCTGCAAGAGTACGTGATGGAAGTGTGCGAGGGCATCAAGGACCACTGCGTCCGCAACTCGAATGACCCGAACGACACCCGCTGGGAGTACACCTACCACCAGCGGCTGTTCGGGTATGAAGTGCCCCAAGCCGGCGTGCACGACCAGATCGAACACATCTGCCGGCAACTAGCCGAGACACCGTACACGCGCCGGGCTCAAGCGATCACGTGGAAGGTGTGGGAAGACAACCACTGCTACGATCCCGCATGCCTGCAGAGCATCTGGTGCCGCGTTACCGAAGAGGACGGCGTGCGGCGGCTGAGCATGAACGTGCGTTTCCGCTCGAACGACGCCTACAAAGCGGCTTTTATGAACATTTTTGCCTTGGCGCAGCTCCAGCGGAGCATCGCCGTCCGGATTGCCGAGCTTTCCGGCCGCCCGGTCGAACTCGGCCGTTACTGCCACTTGGCCGACAGCTTCCACATTTACGGTTCGAACCTGGCCGAGTTTGAGGGGCGGTTCCTCGGCGCGCTCCAACGGCGGTCGTTCGAGCAGCGGACGATGCGGTACGAAGACGTCCGCGACCTGATGGAGGCGGCCCGGCCCGCCATTCTCGAAAAGGCACGGTGCATGGGGGCGCCGTCCGGGTCCCCCACGCACGAAGCCGAGCCCGCCGTGTGATGCAAGCCCCTCCAGGGTCAATCGATCCCCCCGTTCGTGTCGCAATCCGTCAGGAATTCAGAAGAAAAGACCGGATAACGATGGTCGGCGACGGGTCTTTCCAAGCGAGGGCGACGGGACTCGAACCCGCAACCACTGGATCGACAGTCCAGTACTCTAACCAATTGAGCTACGCCCCCGTGCCGTAAAAGAACAATTATACCTCGGTTTGATCGGTTCGCAAGAGGCCCTGGCTTTCATTTTTGCAGCTTTGCCAGCCGGCCTTCTTCTCCGCCGGGTACAAAATGGGCGGCACAACGCTAGTTGGTCCATTATGGCGGCCCGATCGGGTGGATCGGAAGGTCACCTGCCATCCGCCGGCGATTCGTGAACTACACTTGAGGTGTACGGACCGGCTTTCTCGGCGGGCGGCAACCGCGCCTGCCCATGTCAAGCGGCCCGACACAAAAGCGTCGAAATCTCGGCACTACCCCCCGAAAGTGCAGGCCATGGAACACCTTTTGCGAACCATGCTACGGATGATTGACCGGCTGGGGCCCACAGAATGGGTCGTAACGTTGGGCGTAGTCATGGTCGTCGGCTTCATTTGCATGCGGGGCTTCGGCTCGCGCTCCAATTACTAGCGGCGCAACCGGCTTTCGCTCCGTAATCGGCAAAATTGCCGTAATCAGGCAAGATTCCCTCGCCCGAATTGCCGAAGAACTCTATGGAGGGCCCGACTCTCTCGCCCTCTTCTTGTCCGTTACGCACGTTCGGTTCGTCTATTCTTGGGGAAAAGAGCATGTTTCGACCCATTCGCTCATGGAAGCTTGCCACGATTGGCACGCTGGCGGTGGCCTTCGCTTCGGCGGAACTCGCCGCGGAGGAGCAGGTGTGGAGCCACTTTGGGGTGGGGCAGGCGGTATACCAAGTGAGTGAAGACCCGTTCGAACCCGAGCCCGAGCCACTCCCCACGCCGCCCGGGCTTGAGGAGCCGCAGCCGATGCCGCCCGACCCGGCATACGAAGTGCCCGAACCGGTGCCGCCCACGCGTCGGGTGCCTTCGCCTGCGCCGCTGGTGCCGCCGTATGCCGATGTCGACCCGGCCCCGCCCGCGCCGGCGGTGTGCCCACCGGCCTGCACGCAGGCCGCTTGCGTTCCGCCCGCGGCAGGGTGTGCAAGCATGAGCGGTTCGCCTCTGCGGCAATCGACGTGCGATGCATGCTGCGACGGCGCCGCGGCGTGCGGCGCGGGGAGCCTTCGGCACGGCGGGTTGCCCCTGGGCATCCGCTGGGAGGGCTGGATCGCCCAAGGCGTAACCCTCAACCCCCGCCGCCCGGACAACCGCAGCAACCTCCCCGTCACCTTCAACGACCGGGCGAACAATTATCAGTTGAACCAGCTCTACCTGGCCGCCGAGCGGCCCGTACGCTATGACGATTGGAGCGTGGGCGGGCGCATCGACCTGCTTTACGGCACCGACCACCGATTCACCATGGCCCGCGGGCTCGAGGTCCAGCGCGACCTCAGCCCGAGGTGGAACAGCGAGGAATACGGCCTGGCAATGCCGCAGCTTTACATGGAGGCCTTTGCGCCCGTCGGGACCGGGGTGAACGTGAAGATGGGGCACTTCTATACGATCCTCGGTTTCGAATCGGTGCCGTCGCCGGAGAACTTCTTCTACTCGCGTTCGTACGCCATGCAGTACGGCGAGCCGTTCACGCACACCGGCCTGCTGGCCGCCACGGAGGTCGGCCCGCTGCAATTCCAGGCCGGCTTCACCCGGGGTTGGGACAACTGGGAAAACAACTTTGACGAATTGGGTTTCCTGGGCGGGGCAAGCTGGACGAGCCGCGACGGGCGAACGACCTTGGCGTTTGCCCTCCACACGGGGTCGGAGGAGTCGGTGCTGCTGCCCGGCTCGAATCCGAGGACGACCTACAGCCTGGTGTTCGCGCACAACCTGTACGGGCCGTGGTCCTGCGTGCTGCAGC
>SKJM01000723.1 GCA_007122045.1 Planctomycetales bacterium
GGCATCCGGACGGGGAGGCGGCCGATCCCGATGGTTTGCCGCGTTACGACGAGTTGGTCATCTACGCTCCGAACCTGAGCGTACCCAGCCAATTGCTGGAGTTCACGATACCTTCCGACACTCGAACGGTCCCCCCGCCCGGCGACCTGGCCCAGTGGCGCTCCGAACTAGACACGCTTCGAAGCAGCGGCCACCTGCGGTCCGTGGCGCTGACCGATCTGCTGCGAGTGTGCCGGGTGCCGGGGACGAGCGGCAGTTCGCCGTGGCGCGGGGCGGTGCGCTTCGGGTCCCGGCTGCGCCCGTCGGCAGCCGACTGGGCCCGATACGAGAGCGGGGAACTGGAGTGGGCGGAATTGCCGTGGGCGCAGGGGACGTATGGCTCGCGCACCGGGATGCGCCAAGCCGCGCTGCAGATCGAGCTTCAGTTGATGCCGGGCAAGGCGCCGGTGGTGGCCGAGGCCAGTGCCCAGACGGCGGTCCCGTTCTTCGGAGCGGCCGCGCGGTACTACCCGCTGGAGCGCCTTCAGCCATGACAACGCGGCAACGTGCAACGCGAACCCCCGCCACGCGCCGCGGGCGCCGACGGGGGTTCTCCGTCCTGGTCGTGCTCCTGCTGATCGCCGTCACGCTCGGGCTTTCCTACGCGTCGATCCGCACGCAGAGCGTGAATGTGCGCATTCAGCGTAACGCTTCGTTTCGGGCCTCCGCGCGGTCGGCCGCGCTCTCGGGGCTCGCGACGGCGTTGAGGGTGATGCACACCAATGACTGGCAAGGCGTCGATACCACGCTGACCGGCAGCCTCAGCCCTCACGAGAACTTCGAGGTGCGGTTTACCACCGGCGACCCGGCACTCTTGCCCGGCGACGCCGAGTTCGACCGCTATCCGTACCGGGTTACCCTCGACGCCACCGGCTATGCGGCCGATCCCGCCCACCCGGCATCGATCGCGATCCACCGCGCGCAGGCGGTGGTGGAACTGATCCCCCGCGCGCTCTCCGAGGCGCCGGCCGGGCTCGACGATATCCTTGACCATACGCTTTCGCAGTGGGATTCCGGTACGATTGAGCTTTGCGTGCCGTTCCGGGTGGAGGGGCCGGTGCGGTTCCGCGGCCGGTTGGATCTGAGCCAGGCTCTGAACTGGGCGGGCGAGCCGTGGTGGTGGTACCACGCCGGGCTGAACGAGATGCGCCTCGCCGGCCGCCCCGACTGGCGACCGCTGACCGGGCCGGTCGGCTTCCAGTTCAGCGACCAGGATTCCGACGTGCACGATCTGATTCGCCACGCGATGGGGGCCAGCACCATCGACACGCCTTCCAACCAGGAGTTTACCTGGCAGAGTACCGACGCGTTGACCCGCTACCGGCTGTACCCGGGCGGAAAGCCATATCTCATGGCAAACGTGTCGGGAAGTCTGGAAAACGTCCGGTTGGAGCCGAACCCGGAGACCAACCCCGCCGGGCTGTTCGCGCCGTCCGGCACCGTGCACCTCCGCGATGGTGTGACGATTCACGGTTCGCTGTTTACCCGGGATAGTTCCCACGTCGATGTCCGCGGCGCCGGGGTGCGCCTCGAACCGATCCATTTGCCGGCGTTGGACGGGACCGGCGAGGCGGTCCGGCTGCCCACACTGGTCAGTTCGGGGAACATCCGCTTCCACAGCGGCTCGGCTGCCGAACTGAAGGGGCTGGTCCTGGCTCGGGAAGACGTCGAGGTCCGCGCCGCCGACCAAAGCGACCTGACGCTGCGAATCGAAGGGCACACGTCGGCGCGGCGGCTACTGATCCGTCCGCGGGACCCGTGGGACCGGAGCAGCGACTGGTGGGACGCGGTATGGCTGCTGTTCCAACTGCAGCGAGCCACGGGCATCCCGTGGTTTCCCGAGTGGCTGGAGAAGACGACCAGCCTAAGCATTCAGCCGCGGATCGTCTTCGAGCCGAATCCGCAGCCGAGCCGCTATCATTACTACCACCCCGACGAACCGATCTACGTCCCCCACCCCGACGACGAAGGGCTGCGATGGAACGTGGTGCGGTGGACCATGAACCCCTAACCGGAAAAGGACACCAGCGATGCGACGATCGACTGCCTGGACCCTGCTGATTGTGGCGAATGTGCTGTGTTATTGCGTGCTAAGCTTTTATCAGGCGGGCTTTGCCGCCCCGCCGCGCGAGCCGGCCCGAATCGCCAATCCCATCGAGCAGCGGGCGGCCATGCTCGGCGAGTTGCAGCAGATACGGGATCTGCTCCGAGAGCAAAACGAATTGTTGCGCAGCGGGAAGCTGCGCGTGGTTGTCGAGCAGGACGCCCAGCCCTAGCAGGTGCGATGCGCCCCGCCGTACCGCTCCCAAGCGAACGACCGATGCGATACCCAAGCCGCCTTCACACCGGGTTCACGCTCCTCGAAGTGCTCATGGTGATTGCGCTGGCGGGCATACTGACGGCGATGGTCCTGCCGAGCGCCGAGCCGAGCGTCGACGAGCAGCTTCGGGCGACCGCCCGCATCCTGGCCACCGACCTGGCCTACGCGCGGAGCCTGGCGGTGACCAACAACAGCCGGTATCGGGTCGCCTTCGACGTGGAGGGCAACCGGTACCTGATCGAGCACAGCGGGAGCAACCCGAGTCTGGACCTGCTGCCCGAGTCGCCGTTCAGCCGGACCGCCGGCCCACAACGCGAGATGATCGTTGCGCTGGACGAGCTGCCGCGTCTCGGCGTGCCCGTGCGGCTGGAGGGAGTGTTCCAGGACGGCGGCTCGACTGCCGAGGTCGAGTTCGGACCGCTGGGCGAGACGACCGCGGCGGCGGAGACCACCATTTGGCTCGGAGCCGGCACCGGCGAGCGAAGCCGGTACACCTGGCTGCTGATCCATCCGGTGACCGGCCTTGCCGAGGTCGGCCACAGCACCACGATCGCCCCGGCGCAGTAGCTGCATACCGCAAACTCTGAGCCGCGCTTCGCCGCGCCAGACGTGCAACACACACCGACGAGACAGGAACACCCGCGATGGTTGGTCTTTTCAAACCCCGCACCGGTCCGATTGGCGTTCACATCGGGAGCCGCTCGGTGAAGCTGCTCCAGTTCGATGCCGCCGGTACGCGCGTCGTCGACGCGGCGCGATGGGACCTTGCCGGCAAGGCCGACCCGGAGGACGCCGCGGTGCTGGCCGAGGCCATCCGGCGGGCACGCGAAGGCCGCGGCTTCCGCGGCCGCCGGGCGGTGTTCTGCCTCGGCCCGTCCGACCTGTTCGTGCAAAACCTGCGTGTCAGCCCGGCGGCCGGCGAGGAGCTGCAACGCATGGTCCAATGCGAGGCGGCCGGCCGGCTGCCCTTTCCCAGCCAGGAGGCCGAAGTGCGCATCGCCGAGGCCGCCGACCTGCGCCAGGGCGGGCCGGCGCGCCGCGAGGTCATCCTGTTCGCCTGCCGCCGCCCCGTCGTTGAACGGCTGCTCGACGTGGCGGAGCGCACCGGGCTGATTTCGCTGGCCATCGACGTCGAGCCGGGCGCCCTGCTCCGCTGCTACGCCCGGCAGTA
>SKJM01000081.1 GCA_007122045.1 Planctomycetales bacterium
ATCGCTACCGGCCGTTTGGCTACACGGCTGCCGGTTCGAGCGCGGGACGTTGGGGTTGCGGCTGGGGGCGGGGGGTGTCGAGGGCGAGCCGCATCATGACGCTCCAGCGGCCGTCCGAGTCGGCCTCGACGAGCCAGTGGGGCACCACGGCCACCGACTGATGCACCAGTTCGAAACCGCCCTCCGACTGGCTGACCGTCTCGATCGGGAACGCCCAGAACCGGGTGGGCCGGTTGGGGGTGAGGTTCAGGTCGATGCCCAGCCACTCGTCCGAGAGGCCCAGCCCGCCGGCCTCGGCCAGGTCGAGCCGCTCGCCAAGCTGGCCCAGGCGGTTGCCGTCGGCGTCGCGGAAGTAGCGGTCGTCGGCGCCGGGGGGCATGCCGGCGAAGTTCAACTCGACGGCGAAGTGCAGGGGCCGGTCCGGCGGCAGGTTCTCCAGCAGGTAGGCAATCTCCAGCACCGAACTGCCGGCGTCGAGGGTGACGCCCTTGGTGATCTTCACCGGCAGGTCGTCGACGCGGCCCTGATGGCTGAGCTGCACCTGGATGCGGTTGGGGTTGCGGCGTACGCGGGCTTCGTAGCGCGCGTGGGCGAAGTCGCCGGCCTGCCGGGCGCGGCAGGCGGCCACGTCGTCGAGCGTGGCGCCGGGTTCGTAGAAGAGGTCGACGAGGCTCTTGCGGGGGTGGTCGTCGTACTGCACGCGTGTATCGAGCCCTGCCTGCTTGAACACCACGCGGTCGTGGATGCTGGCGCAGTCGCCGTTGCCTCCCTGGTTTTCGCCCCGGAGCACCTTCTCGTGGTAGGCCTCGGGCCGCCGGGCCAGCGTGGCCAGCAGGTTGTGCTCGATGGCGCGGACGTCGAGTTCGTACAGGCATCCGCCGCGGGCGGGCGCCAGGAGGGCCACCAGGCGGTCGTTGGCCAGCCGGACCTCGCGCCGGGCGTCGAAGTCGAAGTCGTCGGCGGTGGCTTCGACCCACCGGCCGTGGCGCCCCGCCGCCCGGTCGAGCAGCCCCTCGGCCCGGATCAGGTGCCGGTACACGGCGTTGCGCAGGTGGGGCAGGTAGATGCCGCCGAACGCCCCGTGCCAGTAGGAGCAGTTGCACTGGCCGCGATACAGCTCGTCGCGCGCCTGCTGGAGGGTGTCGCTGGTGGCGCCGGTCGCCTGCAACTCGGCCAGCCGGCGGCTGACGATCATCATGCGGGCGTACATTTCGTCGGCCTCGGGGTACTTCACCTTGAAGTTGCGCCAGAAGCCCCCGCGCACGAATTGGCGCACGCGGTGCCATCGCGGGTCGTCGCGCAGCTCGTGCGACACTTGCTCCAGTTCTCGTTGCTGCCCGACCGGCAGGGCCCACTCGGTCATCTCGCGGTAGGAGCTGTCGGGCAGGTAGATTTTGCCCAGGGGGGGCACGTTGTCGAGCGTTTCGGAGGGCGTGGTCACGCGAATCCAGTCGCGGTTTTCGACCAGCGCGCTGAAGAACCGCTCCAGCCAGCCGTCGTGGTAGCAGTGCTTGTGGGTTTCCGGCCAGGTGCCGAACTTTTCGCCGTCGTCGCCGAACACCAGCAGCGGGTTGGCGTGCTGCTCGGCCACCTGGGCGAAGTACTCGATGTTATGCTCCGTCATGCCGAAGGGGATCAGGTAGCGGAGCCGCTCGCTGCCGGGGAACACGGCCAGGACGCGGCCCTCGTCCTCGGTCAGGTAGTAGCCGGACAGTTGGGAATCGTCCAAGCCCGCGTTCTTGAAGTGGAAGTCGTCCAGCACGGTGTACTCGATGCCGGCGTCGACGAGGTCGCGGGTGAACGACTGCTCCCAGACGCGTTCGGGCATCCACATGCCGCGCACCTTGGCGCCGAGGCGGTTTTCGAGCCAGCGGGTGTAGCTGCGGATTTGGCCGAGGCGGTCGCGGGCGGGGATCATGGCCAGGATGGGCTCGTGGAAGGCCCCGCCGACGATTTCCACCCGGCCGGCGGTGACCAACTCGGCCAGGCGGTCGAGGTAGTCGGGGTGCTGCCGGTCGAGCCACTCGATCAGCGGCCCGCTGGTGTGCAGGGCCATCCGCAAGGGATCGTAGCGGCTGAACACTTCGAGGAAGGGCAGGTAGCTTTCCTGGTAGGCCTGCTCGAAGACGTGGTCGAAGTTGCCGATGGGCTGATGGTTGTGCAGGACGAGTGCGAGTCGGATACGGTTCATGGCGTTTGGAGGGGGGCGGGAGGCTGCTAGGTGTCAGGGGTCCGGTGCCAAGTGTCCGGTGTCGGGCGGCGCGGCGCCACCGTCGCGTGGCACGTTTTTTCTAATCGGCAACAACACCGCAACTTATCCAGTTTCCCTGGACAGAATATCTTGTGGCTCTTGAACCTCAACGTCGATCTCGCGCAAAAATGCGGCCGCCTGTTCGGGGGGAACCGGATTGATGTAAAAACCGGTACCCCACTCGAAACCGGCGGTCTTCGTCAAACTCGGAATAATCTCTATATGCCAGTGGTAATGCCCCAACTCCTGCGTGTCAAAGGGGGCCGTGTGAATAATGTAATTGTACGCGGGCTGGTCCAGCGCGGACTCCACTTTCGCAATCACTTGCCGCATGACGCCCGACAGGTCGTCCACCTCGTTCCGCTGGATGTTCTCGAAGTGGCTGGCGTGCGACTTGGGCAGGATCCAGGTTTCGAACGGGAACCGGCTGGCGAACGGGCAGAAGGCCAGGAAGGCCGGCGTGTCGAGCACAATCCGCTTCTCGGTGGCCAGTTCCTGCTGGACCATGTCGCAGAACACGCACCGCCCGCGATAGTTGTAGAACTCCAACGACCCGGTCATCTCCTCCCATACGTTGATGGGCACGATGGGGGTGACGATGAGCTGGCTGTGCGTGTGCTCCAGCGAGGCCCCGGCCGCCGCGCCGACGTTCTTGAAGATCATGCCGTAGCCGAAGCGGGGGTCCTTTTTCAGGTCGACCAGGCGGTCGCGGTACACCCAGAGGACCTCGCGGATCTGCTCGTCGCTCAGTTCCGAGGTGCTGATCAGGTGCTTCGGCGATTCGATAATGACCTCGTGGGCGCCGACGCCGCGCATCATGTCGTAGATACCCTCGCCGCGTTTGTTCAGTTCGCCCTCGATGACCAGGGCGGGAAACTTGTTGGGCACGACGCGCACCCGCCACCCTTCGAGGTTCGGGCGCGAGCCGGGGCGGCGGTAGGCGAGGATTTCGTCGGGCGTTACCCGCTCGTTCCCCTCGCAGAAGGGGCAGAAGCGGCCCCGCTGGCGCTGCGGCGTGGAGTCGAAGTCGTGCGGTCGCTTCGCGCGGCTGGTGGCGATGATGACCCACCGGCCTACAATCGGGTCTTTGCGTAAGTCGGGCATGGGAACGTCTGCTTCAAGGTGCGTAGGACAGGCTTTCCAGCCTGTCCACCAACGTAGGATAGGCTTTCCAGCCTGTCCACCAACGTAGGATAGGCTTTCCAGCCTGTCCACCAACGTAGGATAGGCTTTCCAGCCTGTCCACCAACGTAGGATAGGCTTTCCAGCCTGTCCA
>SKJM01000460.1 GCA_007122045.1 Planctomycetales bacterium
CATTCGGGAAGCGGCGCGGGCAGCCTCGGCGTAGCGAGGAGCGTAACCATCCGCCCCGGCAAGCCGGGGGCTTCCCCCCAACTCCCATCTCCCATCTCCCATCTCCCAATTCCCACGCCTTAGCGTGCCGGCTTTCGCGCCCCCCGGCGCACGCTAAAGCGTGAACTCCAGCGCGAAACACCTTGCATCCACGAACGAAACACCCGACAATCCTCCCTTCGCCCGACCCGAACCGACACAGCAGGCTTCGTCGGGCATGGTTGCCGTAACCCCTTTCCGCCGCCCGCCGGCCACACCCATACCACCCATGAACGACCCCGCCCGCCCAAACGCCATTTCGCCCATTCCCGGCTGGACCATGCGCCCGCACACGTTCACGGTTCCGCTGGACCACGACCGCTCGGGCGGCCCAACTATTGAGGTGTTCGCCCGCGAGGTGGTCGATACCCGGCGCGACGGCGACCGGCTGCCGTGGCTGATCTTTTTCCAGGGGGGGCCCGGCTTCGGCGGGCCGCGGCCGCTGGAGCGCAGCGGCTGGCTGAAGCGGCTCACCGGCGAGTTCCGCGTGCTGCTGCTCGACGCGCGGGGGACCGGGCGCAGCACGCCCATCGGCGTGCACACGCTGGAGTGCCTTCCCTCGCCGCCGGAGCAGTTCGCCTACCTGCGGCATTTCCGCCAGGACGCGATCGTCCGCGACGCCGAGTGCATCCGCCGCCGCCTCCTCGGCGACGAACCGTGGTACGCCTACGGCCAGAGCTTCGGCGGATGGTGCATCACCACCTACCTCTCGCAGGCCCCCGAGGGGCTCGCCGGGGCGCTCCTTACCGGCGGGCTGCCGCCCGTGCACCGCACCGCCGAGGAGCTGTACGCGCACACCTACCGCATTGTCGAAACCAAGAACGACCGCTTCTACACGATGTTCCCCCAGCAGGAGGAGAACGTGCGGCGCATTGCCGACCACCTCGCCGCGCACGACGTGCGCCTGCCGCAGGGCGACCGCCTCACCGTGCGGCGCTTTCAGCAGGTCGGGCTGAACTTCTACCGCAGCACCGGCTACGCCTTCCTGAACTACCTGTTGGAGGGGGCGTGGGTGGACGGCCCGGACGGGCCGCAACTGAGCTACGCGTTCCTGCGGGAAATCGAGCGGCAGTTCCCCTACGAATCCAACCCGATCTTCGCCGTCCTGCACGAGCCCATCTACAGCAACGGCCCGGCCACCCGCTGGGCGGCGCACCGGGTGCGGGCGCGCTACCCGCAGTTCGACGCCGAGGCGCCGGGGCGGGTGCTGCTGACCGGCGAGATGATCTACCCCTGGATGTTCGAAGAGTACCGAATGCTGCGGCCGTTCGCCGGGGTGGCCGAGCAGATCGCCGCGCACGACGGCTGGCCGCCGCTGTACAATCCGGGCGCGTTGGCGCAAAATAGAGCGCCCGTCGCGGCCGCCGTCTACTACGACGACATGTGCGTGGTGCGCCGGTTCAGCGAGGAAACCGCCCGAACCATCGGCAACTGCCGCGTCTGGATTACCAACGAATACGAGCACGACGGGTCGGGCGTCGATGGCGAGCGCATCATCGGCCGGCTGCTGGACCTGATGCGGGGCCACGCGGCGCATGCGTTCGCGTGAGGCGCCGCCGCCATTTGATTCAAGGGAGTTTTTGTGCACCTGGAAGAACAACGGCTATTGCGGGTGGCGTTCGTGGGCGTGATGAATATCGCCCAGGGACTGCCGTGGGGTTTCGTGTCGGTGGCGCTGGTCGCGTACCTGGCGAGTGAGGGGGTGACCGAAGCCCAAATTGGCTGGGTCATCGGCATGGCCATGCTTCCGTGGTCGATGAAGTGGATGTGGGGGCCGGTGACCGACCGCTTCGGCATCCGCACGATGGGCCGGCGGCGGCCCTGGATCATCGTCGCCCAGTCGCTCATGGCGCTGACCACCTTGTCGCTCATTCTCGTACCCGACCTGACCGCCGACGTGTGGCTGCTCGGCGTCATGCTGCTGGTCCACAACATCTTCGTCTCGCTGCAAGACGTGTCGGTCGACTCGCTGGTGGTGGAAATGCTCGGCGACGGCGAGCGCGAGCGGGCGTGCGGCATCATGTACGGGGCGAGCTACGTCGGTTCACTCATCGGCGGGGCGGGCCTCGGGTGGGTCGTGGGGGTCTCGGGGCTGCACGTCGCGCTGATTACCCTTCTGGCCGTGCAGGTGAGCATCCTCGCGTTTCCGGTCGTGGTGCGGGAGCGGCGCGGCGAGAAGTTCATGCCCTGGTCGGCCGGGCGCGCCGTGGCCAAAGTGGCCGCCTCCGACAACACCAGCATCGCGCAACTGCTGTTGCGCGTGCTGCGGGCGTTCAGCTTGCGGGCCACGCAACTGGCGGCGGCCCTGGCGCTGCTGGTGCTCGCCGGCGGCGCCCTGGTGCAAGTGCTGGCCACCACCTACATCATCCAAGAGGTGGGCTGGAGCCAGGAACGCTACAGCGCGGTGGTCGGGGGCGGAGGGCTGTTGCTGGGGCTGGTCGGCTCGCTGGCCGGCGGCTTCGTCGCCGCCAAGTTCGGCGCGCGCCGCATGGCCTGCCTCGGCTCGGCGGCGCTGGGGCTGGCGTGGGTGGCCTTCGGCCTGGCCCTGCACCCGGAAATGCACGCGCTGACCATCTCCGCCCACCTGTACCTCCAGGTGCTCTTCCAGTCGTTCATGTCCGTCTCGCTGTTCGCCGTGTTCATGCGCGTTTCGTGGCCGGTCGTCGCCGCCACGCAGTACACCGCCTACATGGCGATGCTCAACATGTCGCGGGCTGGCGGGGCGTTCCTTGCCGGCGAAGCCGCTGAGCGCATGACCACCCCGCACGCGTTCATCCTCGCCGGCCTCTTCCAGGTCGCCATCCTCGGGCTGATCCTCTTGATCGACACTTCCCAAACCCGGCGGGTGCTCGGCGACATCGTCCACCCCCACGAGGCCGATCCTGCCGACACGCCGGAAGCCGTGCTCGACGCCGGCGGGCCCGAAGTCGCCGTACCCGCTCCCGCGGTAGAGTGAGAGTTTGTAAAGGCACTTGGCACGAACCCGTTCGTGCGGGACGAACTCCTCGACGACGGCCATGGTCACCGCCCCGGCAAGCTTCCCCATGCGCTTGAACAGCCACGCCGGCGCCTTCCCGGAATGCAGCGGCAGGCACGCAATTTGACGGCTCATGCCGCCAATATACGCCCTGCACCGGCAGTGGGCAATCGGCAACGGCAGCCCCGCAACCGCGAACGAGCGGACGCCGGAGACCGTCGCCGATGCGTTTCGCGGCTCCCCGCGCAATCGGCGGCGCCGTACAATCGGGGCAGGAACGAACGTCCGGGGCCGACCATTCGGAACCCGCACGAGGTCGCCGATGGGGCGATGTTCGCGGTCGACGACGGCTGGCGCTAGACAGCAGGAGGGGGAGCAGAATGTGGCATACGTCGGCCGGTGATCGGACCCTGGAAGGGGCGGAGGCTGGGCTCATCCGGGAAGCCATCGGGTGGGTTTTGGACATGCGGG
>SKJM01000509.1 GCA_007122045.1 Planctomycetales bacterium
GCCGCCGGGCGTCGAGGAGCTATGCGCGCACACCGGGGCCGACCGGCCCACGGTCGAGCGCATTGTGACGGTGCTCCGCCAGCACAAGCGGCTCGTGCGCGTCGAGGGCGGCATGCTGTTCCACCGCGACGCGGTCGAGCGGGCGCGGCAGATCCTCGTCGAGTTCCTACAGCGCGAAGGCCGCCTCGAAAGCGTCAAGTTCAAGTACCTGCTCGACACCACCCGCAAGTTCGCCATCCCGCTGCTCGACTACTTCGACAGCGCCGGCGTGACGCGACGGGTGGGCAATACGCGGTATTTACGATAGACTTACGGCAACCGGCCGCTTGTGCGTTAGGCCGCTCATCTGCGGTCACCTGTTGGCTTACGCGTCCTGGGGGAAGATGGCTTCCATCCCGAACAGGTCGCAGAACCCCCGCAGGTGCCGCCGCCAATTGCCGTAAAACAGCGTGTGGTGCCCCCAGCGGCGCGTGATGCCGCGGTCGCCGTACAGGTCGAGCACGTTGTCGAACCGGCCGTCGAGCCGGATCATGGGCGAGACGACGCAGCCCCCGGCCGGGGGGACCGAAACCTGGTCGATCACCTCGCCGGTCAGCACGATCATGCGCGGGTCGCCGGCCGTGGGCGTTTGCAGCACGGTGACCGGCTCGCCCGGCTCCCAGTGAGGCACCGGGACGGCGTCGCGGTCGAAGTGGTGCGGGGCGAGGTGGAAGGGCACCGCCGGCTGGTCGAAGCCCTTCAGCCGCGTCGCGCACGTGCAGTGCGAGCAAATCAGCCCGCCGCGGTCGGTCACCGGCACAATGTTGAACATGAACCCCGGCCGGTCGAACAGCAGGGGTACGAGCATCAGGGCGACCGCGGCGTTCAGGTCGGCCTCGCAGATGGCCGGCACGCGGTGGTCGAGCAGCCGGGAAAAGGCCAGGCACGGGAAGGCCATCCCCACGCCGACCGCGCCGAGGCAGTTCATCGTCACTGCGTCGCATTCCTGCTCGGCCAGCAGGCGGCGGGCCGACACGTAGCAGCGCACGGCCTTGAGCACGTCGTCGCGGGTCGGACCGACCATCTCGGTAGCCGCGTCGAGGTATTCCTTGCCTGTCGCCCGAACCGCCTCGCTGATGTCGGTTTGCTCGTACGCCTCGCGCCACGCCTTCTCGGGGAAATGGCGGAGCTTGGTGCCGTAGAACGGCATTTCGCCCTCGCGGCGCTCGTTGCCGCGCACGACCAGCAGCCGCATTTCGCGCAGCACGGCCCGGGCGCGGAGCATCTTCATCCCGTAGATGACGTCGTCGAAAGCGGTGGCGCTGCACACGAAGGCCCCCCGGCGCGCCGCCTCGCCCGCTTCGGCGATGAACGACGTGCCCATGGGCCCGTAGGCCACGGTCGGCAGCCCGGCGTCGAGCGCCTTATACACGGTGGGCCAGGCGGGCGGCTGCCGGTCAAGGGCGAACACCACGACGCCGTCGGGCTTCTGCTCGACCGCTTCGGCCACCCAGGCGTCGGCTTCCTCGTTCGAGTGGATGGTTTCCACCCGCAAATCGACCTCGACGCCCAGCGCCTCGGCCGCCTCCCGCAGCTTCTTGGTGTACTGCCGCGTGGCGGCCTCGCTGTCGTACAGGGTCGTGGGCCAGGAGGGATGCTCGCGCCGCCGGGCGAAGGCCGCCTTCAGGTTCGGCACGTACCGGCCGCCCGGCCCCGCCATGCCCGCCGGACCGGCCTCGTCATCGGCCGCTTCGAGCATGCGGGCGAGCAGCGGCTGAGCCAAAAGCGCCCCGGCCGCCGTGCCGAACGCGCCCAGAAAGCGGCGCCGCGAAGGGTGGCAGCCGCAACCGCCGCCACAAGCGTCATGACGCTGAGAATGCCGGACCATGGTATCGCTCCTTATGGCAAGAGTTATCAGGCTTTTGCGTAACCGTTCACGGGCTGGCCGGGGACTGGTCCATTTTTCGGCCAATTGGCGCTGTGCTTCCGGAAAGACGATGCCCGAAAAATGGACCTGTCCCCTTACCGGCCGAAGGGGACAGTCCCATTTTCGCGGCGAATAAGGCGTTATCCACGAGGGAAACCTTCTCCGCCGCGAAAATTGGGACAGTCCCCCGTGAACGGTTACGGCCCTTGCGGGCAAAACGTCCAGATGGCTTCTCCTTCGACCAGCGCGATACGGAACACTACCCGGCTGAATCGGGTTTACGTGCCGTCGGCCGCGGCCTCGACAATAGGGAACGTGTCGCCCTCGAGCGGGCGAACGTAAATGTTCCGGAAGTACATGCGGCTGCCCGGGTCGTGGGCCTGCAGCGCGAACGTGCCGCTCGACAGCCGGCGCTGGCCGCGGATGTCTTCTTCGCGCTCGGTGTAGTCCATGACCGTCTCGCCATCGACCTTCAGCACGATGCGGTCGCCCTCGACGATGATCTCGTACAGGAACCACTCGCGGTCTGGGTGCGGCGCCTCGTCAAGAACGTTCGACACGCCGTACACGCTGCCCGTCTTGATGCGGTCGCCGTGCGTGGCGTTCACCTGCGCTTCGTACCCGACGCTCGGCCAGCCTTGGGCCTGCCACCGCGTGTGGAAGAAAATGCCGGAGTTGGCCCGCGGATAGGTGTACACCTCGCTGCGGAAGTGGAAGTCCTTGAAGTCGGCGCCGGCGACCGGGCCGTCGTAAAACAGGTGGCTCCGGGGGCCGTCCACCACGATCTTGCCGTCCTCGACGCTGAAGACGTGCGGGTTTTCGTCGGCCGGTCGCCAGCCGTCGAGGTCTTCTCCGTTGAAAAGCGAGTACCACTCCTTGCCGTCGATGGTAACCGTCTCGACGCCGGGAGTTTCGGACTCGGCGGCTACGTGCACGGCGGCGGGTCCGCCGATCCACAATGCGGCAAGGGCGGCCAACAGGATGCGTGTCGGATGATGCATGACGTTCTCCTTTGATTGGGGATGACTGGAAAGCTGCTCTCTCCATGCCCACAAGTGTGGCACCGGGCCCCGGCGTTGTCAAGTGTCCGGAGGCAGTCCGGAGGCCGTCCGGCCGCGGGAAGGCGGGTCGAACCGCCGCACGGCCTGCCACACCAGGGCTGCGGCTCCTATTGTGGGGGGGCTGCGCCCCGCAGGCCTAGCGGAGCGACGCCATTGCGTTCCCACTGGGCCAGGGCCCGCCGATGGCGATTCGCATCGAAGACGTCGAAGGTGTCTGGCCAATTTCGCCGCCGCTGCCACGTCCGACTGAAGGCCGGAAGCCGCGCGATCGCCCCCGGTGCGCCATGCAGCCCGATTTCCGGTCGTCCCGGGTTGCAGCCGGACGCGGAATCTGGCATACTTAAGGAACGGTCGCAGGGCCGTGCACGAAACAACGCGGGGCGTGGCGCAGTCTGGCTAGCGCGTCTGACTGGGGGTCAGAAGGTCGCAGGTTCAAGTCCTGTCGCCCCGACACGTAAACCCCGACGTAGCAAGGAGTTACGTCGGGGTTTTTCGTTGGCGGGAGTAGGGAAGAAACGCTATCCTATGAATATCCTACAATCTCGTGGCGGATTCC
>SKJM01000232.1 GCA_007122045.1 Planctomycetales bacterium
ATGCGGGCGCCGGCGTCCAGCAGGTGGCGGTCGGCTTGGGCGTCGACGACGTAGCCGGGCTTTCCTGCGTCGAGCAAGTCGCGGCAGAGGCGTTCGGTCTTGCTGCCCGGTGCGGCGTGGGCGGCCAGAAACTGCGCGGCCAGTCGGCCGACCATGCGGTTCCGCTGCTCGGCCAGGGCTTGGGTGGGCCGTCGTTGCCGGGCGGGGAAGGGGGAAAGGAGCAGAATGCGCCCGGCCGCAATGCCCGGCCGCCACCCGCCGGGCACCCGCATGCGTTCGATTCCCCGCGCGGGGCAGATCACTACCGGCTGCGTGCCGCGCAGCAGGATGTCGAGGCAGTCCTTCTCCATGGGCGAGTGGAACCCGCCAATGACCGGCACGCCGCGGTCCCGCAGCTCGCGGGCGAGGTCGTAGCTTCGCACAATGGCGGACCCGGGGCACTGCATCGAGCAGAACAGCGCCAGCAGGGGCCGTTCGAGCAGTTCCAGGTTGCCGACGGCCCAAAGCCGCTCGATGGCCGGTCCGTCGCCGGCGCGCAGAACGTTGGGGAAGCCGGAGCTCGCGCGGTCGATGACCGTCGCTCGAAGCATAAACGCCGGTTCGCTCATGCGCTGACCACTCCCTTGCACTCCGGATACCCCGAGCAGCCCCAAAACTGCTTGCCCGCATTCTTGCCGCTCTTGGCGGTGCGCAGGACCATGATCTTGCCGCATTTCGGGCACGGGGGAACGGGATCGATCGGATCGCACGGATCGCCGGCTTTCTTCCGGTTCCGCTCGGCCAGGCGCGCGGCGGCAAGCTGCTCGCTGTAGCCGCCGCCCTCGACGAATTGCTTCTCCAGGGCGGCAATCTGCTGGTCCAGCAGATAGTTTGCCTGGTGGATCAGGCAGATCACCGCATTAGCACGAACCGCCGAATCATGGTGCTCCAGCCACCGGGCGTACAACGCCCACCGCTGCCGATCGGTCAGATCCGTCAAATCCGACTGATCCGATCGCCCCGCCCGGAACTTCCGCGGCACTTGCCGCACCTCGCTGGCTTCGGGGTCGTCGGCGGCCCACTGCCCCATGCGGCGGTGGCGGAGAAAATCCTCGTAGTCCAGCAGCAGCTCTTCCAGGCTGGAACGCGCCACGTTCAATAGCCGCAGCTCCGTTTGCGACGACGTGGCCGCCGCCCGGCTCCCTTCCGCAATATTCTGCCGGCCCGACCGCGCCGCCTGCACCATCTGGTCGACGGTGCGGCTGCGCGCGTCGAGGAACTTCTCGCAGAACCAGACCGTCGCGTCATAGATGATCGTGGCCGTCTGGAAGCTGCACGTCGCCCGATACCCACCGCTGGGCCGTAGTTTCTTCGCCATGGCTCACCCGCCTCCGTTTACAAAGATCCGCCCGATCCGGCGGATCCGGCGGATCACATTCCCGCGTTGCCAATTCAGGCACCCCGCGCTCAGCTTCGTACAATCGGTCACCGGGTTCCAGGTCGATTCGGTCCATTCTATCTTGCTTTGGCGCATGGTTCATCAGGCCATCAAGCATCCCGATCCTCCCGCAGGAAAAGCTGCAAGCGTTCAGTGGGAATGTCGAACGCCTCCAGCAACCGGCGGATGGTATTGCGCAGGTCGTTGGCGGAAAGGTTGATTTCCGCATACACGCCGTCCCCAATAAGGCCGGCCGAGCGCAGTTCCGTCGGGTTCCGGCTGAAGCCGTGGTGGCCGCGGTTGCTAATGAACTCGGAATGTTCCGGCAGGCCGTGGAAACGGTCGGGGTCGCGCCGGAGAAGCTGGCGGCACACCAACTCGAACACCCGGCGCCACGTCGTAATGCCGACGGTGGCCTGGCCGTCCAGGATGAACCCGTGCGGGCGTTTGAACGTCAGGTCCTCATCGATCGAGTGCGGCTGCTCTCGGTTGAGTTCCTGAATGATCCGCTCATTGCCGGCCTGGTCGTCCAGGCCCACCCGCTCGCGTTCCCCAAGCCGGACGCTCGTGTACTGCTGGACCATGGCCGAAAGTTCCGACGCCAGCTTGTCGAAGGCGGCCATCTTCTCGTTGTACGCCTGCTTGAACTGCATGCCCTCGACCAGCGCGTCGTTGTCGTTGTGGTCGATGCTCAGCCAGATGTCGTCGGAAAGGGCCAACAAGTTCTCGCGAACCGCCTCCAGGTCCTCCAGAATTTGCCGGGTGCGCTCCGCCGGTAAGTGGTGTTGTGCCGCGGTCATGGGCAGCTCCCCCTATTGTGAGTATGCGAATGGAATTGCTCCGGCGTCGTATTCGTGTCCAATTGATCGTCGAAGAGGTGCGCGGCTGCCCGATCGCGAACCCCAGCCAGTTCCAAGGCCAACAGGCCCCGGCGGGATGACGCCGCGCTCTCGGCCGCGACCTCACGGGGCGACATCTCGAATGCCGACGAGACGTTCGCGGGGTTGTTCTCGATCATGTATCGCCTCCAAGCTCGCGGCGTTTGTCTTCCAGGAATCGCTGGAGTTCATCATTGCTGGGCAACTCCACCTGATACTTCGAAACGAACAGCCGGTTGTCGATGGCCGCCAGGGCGTATTCGACCAGGGCGTGGTCTTTACCGGTGCATAGCAGCAGTCCGAAGGGTGGATTGTCGCCTTCCGCCATCATGTGCTTGCGGTACCAGGTCACGTAGGTGTTGAGCTGCCCGATGTGCTCGTGGCGGAATTCGTCCACTTTCAGGTCCACCAGGACATGGCACTTGAGAATGCGGTGGTAGAACACGAGGTCGACGAAGCCTCGGGTCTTGCCGATGACGATACTTTTCTGTTGCGCCTCCAGGCAGAACCCGTGGCCTAATTCGAGGAGGAAGTCGCGCAGGTTCTCGACGAGCGCTGCCTCCAGGTCGGTTTCGGCCACCGCGTCCTTGGCACGCAGGCCCAGGAATTCGAACACATACGGGTCCCGGATGGCAAGCTTCGGCTGCGCCGTCTCTGCCCCGGCCTGGACCATCGCCGCCAGCTTCTCCTTGTCGTCCGACATCCCCGACCGCTCATAATAGAGCGTGGCGATCTGACGTTTGAGTTGCCGCACCGACCAGTTCCCGCGGATGCTCTCGATCTCATAGAACGCCCGCTTCAGCGGGTCGCCGATGCCGATCAATTCCACAAGGTGGGTGAAGGACAGCCGGTCCACCAGTAGGTGAAGCTGCAAGGAAGATTCGGAAATCGCTGATTTCCGAATTGTCTGGCATGGTTCCTGTGGGGGGGCGCCGAGCAAGGGAAGGGAAGCGAATTCGGAAATCACCGATTTCCCAATCGTCGGATACACGTCGTAAAGCTGTCGGCAAAGCCCCAGGTAACGGCCCGTGTAGCAGCGGTCCAAACCCTGTTGCAGTGCATCGGCCAGCGTATCGAGGAGGCGGGCGCCATAAGATGCCCGGTCGGCGCCGTTCTGCTCGAATTCCCGGATGTACCGTCCGATCGTCCAGTTGCGCAGCGTCAGATGGACATTGACCGCCCGGCTCGCACTCGCTGCGCAATGGGCATGCAGTTGACGGATGGCGC
>SKJM01000396.1 GCA_007122045.1 Planctomycetales bacterium
ACGGCGTCGTGGGGCGGGAGCGGCTCCTGGTGGAAGAAGTCGGGCAGGCGGTCATCGGCGGCGGTGAAGCCGGCGGCCGCGTTGAAACGCCGTTCGTGGGTCAGCGTGGCCTTGCCCAGCGCCACGAAATCGTCGCCGGTGAACTCTCGCCCATACACGCCGGAAAGCATCTGGCAAATGGCCGGCAGGGCGTTCTCGTCGTCGAGCACGGCGAACGCCACGAACAGGCACAGGCCCGTCGCGTCCACCGCCGCCGTGGCGATTTGCAGGTTGCGGCTGAGGTCCACTTGGCCGTCCGGGCGCAACGGGTCGACGCGTCCCCCCACGCCCAACACGTTCGCGCCGATTGTGTAGCCGGCGGTGTGGTCGGCGCCCATCGTCGAGGTGGCGTAGGTCACGCCGATGCCCTTGATGCTCCGCGGATCGTACGCCGGCATGGCCTGGCCCTTGACCGTGGGGACGCGCACGACGCCGTAGGCCTTGCCCAGCACGTCGGCGCCGGAGGCCACCAGCCGTCCCAGGGGCGTGCGTTGTTGGACCTCCCGGAGCAGTCCGAGGGCCGCCTGGGCATCGCCGAAGGGGATCACTCCGGCCTCCATGGCCACGGCCACGGTGGCTCCGGTTTCGATGGTGTCGAGCCCCAGGTCGTCATCCATCCGGTCCATCTCGGCGATGGCGTCGAGGTCGTCGATGCCGCAATCGGCCCCGTGCGCCCAAATGGTCTCATACTCGGGCCCCTTGGTGACGAATTGGCCGTTCTCGTCGTGGTAGATCCGGGAGCAGCGGATCGTACACCCCCGGTGGCAGGCGTGCTCAATCTTGCCGCCACGCTTCAGGATCACGTCGTGCTGGCGTTCGCCGCTGATCGATTCGGTGCCCTCGAACTGCCCTTCGCGAAAGTTCCGCGTCGGGTAGGCCCCCGCCTCGTTGATCACGTTGGCCAAAATGTTGGTGCCGTAGGTGGGCAGGGTTTGGCTCGTGAGCGGATGGCCGCTGAGCGACGCTTGGAACTGCTTGGCGCCGGTCTTGAACCGGGCGGGGTCGGCCGGTTGAGGCCGGCGGCCGCCGGTCGGGTCGACGACAATGGCCTTCACCCGTTTCGACCCCATCACGGCGCCCATGCCGCCTCGGCCGGCATGGCGGGTGGGCCGGCCCTCGATGTCGGTCACGGCCACACTGGCGGCCGCACCGCCCA
The DNA here is from genome assembly GCA_007122045.1 of Planctomycetales bacterium. Taxonomy (GTDB): domain Bacteria; phylum Planctomycetota; class Planctomycetia; order Pirellulales; family Thermoguttaceae; genus PWXP01. The sequence goes on from SKJM01000396.1 coordinate 1,196, forward strand.
TTTCACCCGCCGGTCCGATACCGAGGCAGACGATCTTCTCGCCGAATTCCTCGCGGAGCCGGGCCACGGCGTCGTAGTTGCCCAGCCCGGCAAGCTCGTCGGCCGGCTCGACCCGCAGTCCCTCGGCGTTGACCACAAGGCGGTACCAGGCGTCTTCGGGCGGCTTTCCCTCCAGCACGATGGCCTGAATGCCCAGCGTGCTCAGCGCGATGGCGCCCATGCCGCCGGAGTTGCTTTCCTTGATTCCGCCGGTCAGCGGGCTTTTCGCCCCGACGGAGAGCCGCCCGGAGCAGGGTGCACCGGTGCCGGTCAAGATGCCCGGCGCGATGACCAGCTTGTTCTCAGCCGCCAGCGGATGGCAGGTCGGCGGGACCTCGGCGGCAATCACGGCGCTGGTCAGCGCCCGGCCGCCGAGTTCGGCGTATTCGGCGGGCGCGGGCTCGGCGCGGACCGACCGATCAGTCATGTTGACGCGATAAATGAGCGACATCGTTTCCTATCTCCCCGGAGGAAAACCGGCTGGGACCCAAACACTACGCTTAAGCTAGCGGAAATGAGGGATTCTGTCAAGTATCGGCTGCGCCAAGCCGTTGCGGCATTCCGGCCAGGGCCGGGCGCCGGCGGATCCTGGCTCGTACAGTCGCTCCGGGCCGCCGCATGAAGCAGTCGGCGGAACAAGATGGGGCGGACGCGCGCTCCGCAAGCCGGTCGGACGCCCTTCTTCCGTACGCGCCGTCCACCCGAACAGCGGGGGCTAGAAATGCCCGGCGGCTTCCAGTTCCTCGGGCGCCGGCGGGCCTTCAAGGCTCTCGGCCAGCTTGCCGAGGGCCTCGGTTTCGATCTGGCGGACGCGCTCGCGCGTCAGCCCCAGGGCTTGGCCGATCTCCTTCAAGGTCCGCGGCTCCTGGTTGTCCAACCCAAAACGCATCCGCAGCACCGTGGCCTCCCGCTCGTCCATCGTTTCGAGTTGCTCAAGGACATGCCGTAGGTTGTCGTGTTCGAGGAGTTGCTCCTCCGGATTGAGCATCCGTTCGTCCATGATCATCTCGCCGAGCGACCAGCCGGCCTCGGCCTGGTCGGTTTGCGGCGTCAGGTTGTAGATGCGGATGGCCTTCTTGATGATCGGCAGCTTCTTGCGCGGGAGCCCCAAGACGCGGGCGACCTCCTCGGGCGTGGGGGTGCGTCCCATCTCTTCGGCCAGCCGCGTGCTCGCCCGCCGCCACTTCGAGAGCAACTCGACCATGTACGCCGGAATGCGGATGGTTTTTCCCGAGTTGATCAGGGCCCGCTTGATCGACTGTTTGATCCAGTAGCTGGCGTAGGTGGAGAATCGGGTGCCGACCGCCGGATCGAACCCTTCGACGGCCCGCAGCAGCCCGAGATTGCCCTCCTCGATCAGGTCTTGCAGCCCGAGCCCCTTGCCGGCGTATCCCCGTGCAATGTTGACCACCAGGCGCAGGTTCGCCCGCACCATGCGGTCGCGGGCCTCGAGGTCGCCTTGGCCGATGGCGACCGCCAGCTCATACTCGTCGTCAGCCGAGAGGAGGGCGGTTTCGTTGATTTCGCGGAGGTAGGTTTCCAGGGGCGACTGCACACTGGAATCGTCGGTCGAGCGTTCTGTTTTGGGCATGGGGCGCACCGTCGTCAAGGTGGTTCCAAACTTCGTCAGAAACCACTATCGACGCGAAACGGCGGCCTTCTGCAAGGAAGCGGCCCATCGACAAGGTGCGCCGAATGCGCGCATCGTTCGGGGCATGCCGAATAGGACGGACGTACCGGTCCTGCCGGGCCGTGCGGCCCGGGGCCCTATGCCAACTCCGGCACATCGACCCACCGCCGCTCCTGCCACGACTGCATCCCCAGTTCGCCGAGCTGCACCCCCTTGGCCCCCTCCCACAGGTTCCAGCAGAAGGGCTCGTCCTTGACCAAGTGCCGAAGGAACAGCTCCCATTCGGCCTTGAAGGCGTTGTCGTACGGCCGGTTGTCGGGCATCCGGGGCCAGTCGGCGTAGTAGTCGATCGGCGACGGGATGTCGGGGTTCCAGACGGGCTTGGGCGTGACGGCGTCGGGTTGCACCACCACCTCGCGCAGCCCGGCCACCGCGCTGCCCTTCAGCCCGTCCACCTGCACGCACAGCAAATCGTCGCGCCGAACCCGCACGCACCACGACGAGTTCATCTGCACGGGCAGCCCGTTCTGAAGCTCGAAGATGGCGTAGGCCGAATCGTCGGCCGTGCAGTCGTAGGGCTTGCCCTGCTCGTCGATGCGGCGTTTCACGTGCGTATCGGCCAGCACCACCACCGACTTGACGGCGCCGAACAGGTGG
>SKJM01000084.1 GCA_007122045.1 Planctomycetales bacterium
GCTTTCAACGTTGGATTGCCGAATCCCTCACGAGCGACTCGGGGGATTCCCATCGCACAATTGCAATCGATGGCAAGACGATGCGTCGTTCGCACGATCGGGCCAACGGGCTAGGCCCCTTGCACTTGGTGAGTGCCTGGGCAAGTGAGCAAGGCATCTCTCTTGGGCAGATTGCAACGGAGGAGAAATCGAACGAAATCACGGCCATTCCCGAGTTAATCGACCAAATCGACATCCAAGGTGCCGTCGTTACGATTGACGCGATGGGATGCCAGAAGGCGATTGCCAAGAAGATCGTGGGTGGCTCCGTTCTTCCTCGCCGGTTTGTCTACATTGCTTCAGAGAGGTGGATACTCGTTCCTGCACACATATACCCCGGTCGGGCTTCCCTATGCGGTTGACTCATATACTAACATGAATCTTCGGGCGACGGTTGGCTTCGCCGTGGTTGTTCTTATCGTCCGCTTAGGGGTGTTGGTTCGAACGAGATGGTTGTCAGACCTTGCGGACAGCCAGCCCCACTTCCCGCCTAGCTCAAATTGATAGCCGATCCGTCGCGGAAAGATCACATATTCCACAGCCAAAACTGCAACCAGTACGGTGATGGGGGCGCGCCCCTGGACATCGAGCAACGTGGGCTCCGCCCGGCATGGCCTTGTTCGCATGTGGTCCGCGGAGAGGGCGGGAACAGAAGTGCCTAGCGCACCGAGGTCCCGGAGTAGGGCTTCCGAAAATAGGCGTTTGGTTTTCCCTACCCGCCAGAAGCTGGGGGCTCTGGTTTGGGCGTATCCGACCCCGAAAAACCTCCCTCGGAGCATAGGCGAGGCGGTCACCGGGTTTCGCAACCCATTTGGTGTTTGACGTAACATGCAGCCCAGTAAGGTGTTGCGTCAGTTTGGGGGTGGCTGGGCAGCGATGAGCGGGAACTTTACCGTGTGAGGTTGTATCCAATCTGACGCGGAGGTGGACGAATATCCCCATGTGGTTCTCCGCTTGATGGCTGCCCGTTGACAGCCGGGTGTTGGGCGGGGTAGGGTGATGGGTGTGGTGGTTCCGTGGACGGGAGCCATGAGCGATTGTTGCATAAGGTCACGGGGGGGAAGGCGGTCGGTAGCCGTTCACGAGCCCAGGGCACCCCCGATACTCCAGCAGAACGGCAAACGTACGTACTGTAACACGCGGGGGCGTACTCCTCAAGTTCCCGGGCGGAAAAACCCTCACTCGCCTTCCTCTTCCGGGATACGGAGGTAACCGGGAGGCACCGATTCGGTCAGCCAGACGTTGTTGTCCGAACGATAGAACGGGTAGCCTTGACAGGCACCCAGGCGTAACGTATCCTACCAACTGAGCCGAACGGCGAGACGCCTTCATTGTTCCGCACCGACACCAGCGTGCAGGATATGCCGAGTTTTGGGGAAACGCATATGGAAACCCACATGCAAGTCCTGTTGCAAGACTGGCCGGCGGGCGAGGCTTTGGCCACGCTGACGACGGTGCTGACGATTCTTCTGCTGGCCGCCGTGCTGTATCTACTACTGTCGCGCATTGCGGTAAGGCTGATGAACGCATTGGCCGACCGCACGCGCGGCAATTGGGCCAAGCCCATGGTCCGCCGCGGCCTATTCCACCGTCTGGCGGCGCTGGGGCCGGGCTTGCTGATCCACGCCCTGGCCAGCTTGTGGCTGACGCCGGGCGGCACTCCCTTACTCGTCGTGCAGTCGGCTGCCTATCTTTGGCTCCTTCTGGCGAGCCTACTGGCACTGTACGCCCTGCTCGACGCCCTGGTGGATAGCTACGACTCGCTGCCGTTCGCAAAACACATCCCCCTGCGCGGTCTTGTCCAGGGCGTCAAGCTAGTTGCCCTGCTCGTCGTGGCGATCATTGCGATCGCACTGCTAATGGGCAAGTCGCCGGCGCTGTTGGTCAGCGGCCTGGGCGCCATGACCGCGGTGTTAATGCTGATCTTCAAGGATCCGATCCTGGGATTTGTCGCCGGCATCCAGCTTTCCGCCAACCGCATGCTGGCGGTGGGCGACTGGCTGGAAATGCCCAAGTACCAGGCTGATGGGGACGTGACCGATATCACGTTGACGACCGTCAAGGTGCGCAATTGGGATCAAACCATCACGACCGTGCCCACGTACGCACTGATCTCAGATTCCTTCAAGAACTGGCGCGGCATGCAGGAGGCGGGGGGGCGTCGCATAAAACGCAGCCTGTTCGTCGACATGCACAGCGTGCGTTTTTTGAGGCCGGATGATATCGCGCGCCTCCAAAAGGCGCAACTGATTTCACAGTATATCGCGGAAAAGATGGACGACATCGAGCGATTCAATCGTGAGCACAATATCGATCCCGACTCGCCGGTGAACGGGCGTCATCTGACCAACCTGGGAACGTTCCGCGCCTATCTGCTGGCGTACCTCAAGGCACATCCTGGTATTCATCCGGGCTTGATCACCATGGTGCGTCAGTTGCAGCCCACCCCGGACGGTCTTCCAATCGAGATTTATGCCTTTACCCAGGATACCGCCTGGGGCGTGCATGAGGGCGTGCAGGCGGATATTTTCGACCATATCCTGGCCGTGGTGCCGGAGTTCGGGCTACGCGTGTTCCAGGCGCCCTCCGGCAGCGACGTGCGTGCGCTGAGCGCACGGAACGGTTGACGCCGATCGTATTCCCAAAGCTCGCCCGCACGGATGGCCCCCCGAATCCTGGAAGACCTTACCGGTTTGCCCGCCGATGGGCACCTTGACCGTTGTCTTGGGTGATGACCATAATGGCGAGTGAACCGATGAACCCTCCCAACGACACCCACTCACTCCTGATTGGCTACATCCTGTGGATCTTCGGATTCATGGGCGCGCATCGATTTTACTACGGCAAGCAGATCACCGGGACCATCTGGTTCTTCACGCTCGGCCTTCGCTTTATCGGCTGGATCGTCGATCTGTTCCTGATCCCCAGCATGGATCGCGAAGCGGCTCTCTGATGGTGACCCCATGCAGCACCCAGCCTGGATACTCATAATCGCCGGGCTCGTGATCGCCGCAATCGGTGCGGTCTGGCTGCTGGCTCCGCACGTCCCATGGCTTGGCCGGCTTCCCGGCGACATCGCCGTGGAACGAGAAGGATTCCGGTTCTACTTTCCCATCGTCACCTGCATCATCCTGAGCCTGCTATTGACGGGCATCATCTGGCTGTTGCGGTTTCTTTCAAGGTGAGGCAGCGATGAACGACGACGAGTTGTCTGGTACTGTCGATTTTTCGGTCTCCGCAGGGCTCGTGCCGTGGGGTGATCCGGGCGAATACGTCCACACCATCAAACGGGCTTGGTCAACGCGTCGTGAACTGGCATCTTCTCAAGTCGCAGGAAGATCGCTTGCTTGGAAATCCCCAATTCCCTCGCCCAACCCGATGCCGACATGGTTCGTCCGTTGTGGGTCAGCAATCTCGTCCGGCCCAAAGGCACCCATAAGCAATTGATGCCCTCAACCACCCCCAAGTGGCCGTTGAA
>SKJM01000183.1 GCA_007122045.1 Planctomycetales bacterium
AATGAATTCCCGCACTCCAAAGTACGGAAAGCGGGAATGAATTGGCGCACTCCGAAGCACGGAAAGCGGGAATGAATTCCCGCACTCCAAAGGCCTTCAGAGCCAGAGGCGCACGCCGGCGAGGAGGTTGTTGCACTGGGTGCGGCCGATGTCGAGGTACTCGTAGCCGAGGTACGTTTCCATTCCCCAGACGACCACGCCGGCGGTGGCCCGGCCGCGGAAGAGGCCCGTCCGGCCGAGGGTGCCCCAGTCGATATCGAGCGAGATGACCCAAGGGCGTTGGGAGAAGAAGTCGACGCCGTAGGTGAAGTTGAAGCCGTAGTCGGCCCGCTCTCGGTCGTCGAGCCAGTTCATCCCCAGCCCAATGCGCCACTCGCTCCAGTCGCTCTGCGCGAAGCGGAAGATGAGGTTACCGTCGCCCAGCCAAAGGCGGTCGCGCCGTCCGTCGGGCAGCCGCTCCTCGAGGTAGCTCATTTGGGTATCGAGGCCGAACCGCGATGAGGTGCCGACCAGCAGGCGGCCGCCGACACGCTCGAGGTCGTCGAGTTCGCTGGCGTATTCGGCCGAAAGCCGGGCCGACCAGCGGCGCAGCCGGGGTGGGAAGAGGCCGGTGCGAAGCCACGCCGTGCGGTCGTCGAGTCTTTCGGCCAAGGTGGCGTACGCGTCGGGTCCGCCCGGCAGGTCGGCCGGACGCACGACACTGCCCGGCGTCACATGGTACGGAAAGCGTTGGAAGTGGGCGTCGAACTGCATATCGTCGCCGGTGGCGGCAATGGGCAGCCACAGGGGCGAGGTGGCGGCCCAGAACGACATGGCGAGCGTGAACCTAGTGAGGCTGCCGTCGGTGTCCCAGTATGGTTCGGAGCGGGCAGGGCGTGCTCTGGTGTTCGCCGGCCCGGTGGAAGCCGGCGGCGGCGACGGCCCGGGTGGCCGGCCGCGCACGTCTTCGCGAATTGTCTCCAATTGGCCCGTCGCGCCGACGCTTCGGTCGGGCGCGAATTGGGGCAGCAGGAGGACGGCCAGAAGGCAGGTTGCGAGCCGTGGCATGGGAGCATGGGTTGGGAGTAGCGCGACGAGGCGAACTTTAGCTACCGGCACGCCCCCAGTCAAGGCTGATTACCACCCCCCTTGCCGTCGCCCGGGGCGATTCGTATGGCGGGGGAGGGATGCGGGAGGGTAGTAGGGGAAACGGTAGGGACGAGTGGTGCGAGCCCACCAGGGAATGTTGAGGCCGTCTGTCGTGTCAGGTGATGGTGGGGCTCGCACCACTCGGCCCACCCTACACTTGGCGGGATCGGTGCAAGTGGTTTCACCCGCGCGCGCTGATACGTCCGCTTCAATGCATCACGGGGGGGTCTTGGCGTATCGCTGGGAAGGATTCTGAGGGCGTAAAAACGGTGCGACTTTTTGACACACTGCGAAACATGGCTTATATTCGAGTGTAGCTCAGGTACGCGACCCGCAACGCTACACCCGCCGACCCCTCGAACTCTGGCCCATGCTTCCACCCCGTGCGCGTGCCCGCCGAAGTTATGGATCGACACCGGACGTACCCTCCCACCACGGACGACACCATGCTACGTTGGGATCTCCAAGCCGGCCGGCGCGCCGTCCTCGCGCTGACCATCCTGCTGCTCTCGCTCGTTTTCGCCGCCGTCGTGGCTCAGGCAGCCACGACCATCGCCATCGTCGGCGACTCGACCGAGGTCGACCGGCTACTCGAACAGGGATACCGGCTGGAGCAGGACGGCCGGTGGGGCGAAGCGCTCGCGCATTACGAGGAGGCGCTCCGGCAATACCCCGACGAGCGGTCGCTGCGGCGGCGTTTTGAGCATGTGCGGGTACATTACGACTTGGGCCGGCGGCTGGCCGATCGGAGCTTCAACGAAGCGGTGGTCCGGCTGCCGCTCGACCGGGCGCTGGCGTTGTACGAAGAGGTACTGCTGAAGATCGAAGGGCACTACGTCGAGGCGCCGCAGTGGCGCCAGCTTGTCGATCGCGGGTTCGAAGGGCTGCAAATCGCGCTGAACGATCCGGAGTTCGCCGCCAGGAACCTTTCCCGGGCCGGTGCAAACGACGTGGCCGCCTACCGCGGCGAGTTGGACGATTTGCGGGCCGCGCGCAGCCTGCAAACCCGATACGACGCCCGAGAACTGGTTGCCGAGGCGGCCCGCCTGGCGGAACTTCGCCTCCGCGCCTCGCCGACCGCCATCGTGCTGGAGTTCCTGTGCGGGGCCGCCAATGCGCTCGACACCTATAGCGCCTATCTGACGCCGGGGCAGTTGGGCGAGGTGTATGCCCAGATCGAAGGGAACTTCGTCGGGCTTGGCATCGAGTTGAAGATGGAGGACGGGCGGCTGATAATCGTGCGCGTCATCACCGGCAGCCCGGCACAGGAGGCCGGCATTCGGGCGGGCGATCACATTGCGAAGGTCGACGGGCAGTCGATCCAGGGGCTGAACACCGACCAGGCCGCCAACCTGCTGCTGGGCGAAGAGGACACGGTGGTGGTCGTGTCGGTGATCACTGCCGGTCACCCGCCCCGCGAGCTGCACATCCGCCGGCGCCGCGTCGACGTGCCGAGCATTGATGGAGTCGAAATGCTCGATCCGGCCCAGGGCATCGCCTACCTGCGCATCAACTGCTTCCAGAAATCGACCGCCCGCGACCTCGATGCCGCCCTGTGGCGACTCCACCGGCAGGGGATGCGACGGTTGATCATCGACGTGCGGGGCAACCCGGGCGGCCTGCTCGGCACGGCGGTCGACGCGGCCGACCTTTTCCTGGAGCGGGGGCTGATCGTGTCGACGCGCGGACGCAACGTGCAGGAAGACTACACGTACGCGGCGCGGGCGGGGGGCACTTGGCACGTCCCTCTGGTGGTGCTCATCGACGGCGACAGCGCCAGCGCGGCCGAGATTTTCGCCGGGGCCATCCGCGATCACCGCCGCGGCACGCTGGTCGGCACGCGCACCTACGGCAAGGGGTCGGTCCAGGGCATCTTCCCGCTGAGTGTCGAGGGGGCGGGCGTGCGGCTGACCACCGCCCGGTTCTATTCGCCCGCCGACCGGCCGTACAGCCGGGTTGGCGTCGAGCCGGACGTGGCTGTCCATACGGCCGCCTACCCTTCAGAAGGCCATGGCCTACCCCGTAAGAGGCGTCACGACGCGATCCTCGATGCGGGGGTCCAAACGGCCCGGCGGATCGGCTCGGCTCGCTGAACCACCTTCTGAGTTGACCACGATTGCCAACATTCTTATAATTCCCTGCTCGGTTGCTGATTGTCGAAAAGAACCAACACGGAGGAGTGAATTATGCCCCCCCAACAAGTGCAAGGAATCCGTCCCGACATCACCCAGTGCATTGGCGGCACCCCCCTGGTCGCCCTGCGCAGAATCACCATCGCCGGCGGCTGCACCGCGAAGGTGGCGGCGAAGATGGAAAACTTCAACCCGTTGTGGAGCGTGAAAGACCGCATTGGCCGGGCGATGATCGAGGCGGCCGAACGGGACGGT
>SKJM01000747.1 GCA_007122045.1 Planctomycetales bacterium
ACGCTTGTATACACCTTCGCGCCGGGGATGTCAAGGGGGGGCCCGCCTCGCTGCCCCCGCACCAGCTCGGAATGCCCCCGGCTTGCCCGGGCGGATCATTACGCTCCTCGCTACCCGCCTGGCTGCTTTCCCGCCTCGCTGCCCCGCGCCCACGTGCCAAGCCCCCCCTCTGGCGAACAGCCACGAATTCGTTTGCGAACCCTGTCCTGCACCCACCCCGGCAGCCGCCCGGCCTGCCCACTTGCCAACCCCGCGGAATATTTGCAGAATAACGCCATCCGCGTGCCCGTCGGGGGCATGGCTCGAAAACGTACCTGTTCCGAGGGAGAAACCGATGATCTTGGTCGATTGGCTCGTTTTGGCGGCGTACTTCGCAGTGCTTGGCGGGGTAGCCGTTTGGGTGGTGTCACAGAAGCAGGACTCCTCAGCCGACTACTTCCTGGCCGGCCGCAACCTCGGATGGTTCGTGGTCGGCGCCTCGCTGTTCGCCTCGAACATCGGTTCGGAGCACCTGGTGGGGCTGGCCGGGGCGGGCTACTCCAGCGGCGTGGCCATGGCCCACTACGAGCTGCACGCCTGGTGCCTGCTGGTGCTCGGCTGGGTGCTCGTACCCTTCTACATGCGTAGCGCCGTGTACACCATGCCCGAGTTCCTCGAACGCCGCTACTCGCCCGCGGCACGCTGGTTCCTCTCCCTGGTCAGCCTGGTGGCCTACGTGTTCACGAAGGTGGCCGTGGGGCTGTTCGCCGGCGGCATTGTCGTGCAGGTGCTCTTCCCCGAGGAGTTCATACCCGGGATCGGCAACTTCTGGCTGGGGGCCGTGGGCATCGTGCTGGTGACGGGACTGTACACGGTGTTCGGCGGGTTGCGGGCGGTCATCTACACCGACGCCGTGCAGACGGTCGTGCTGATTATCGGCTCGGCCGTGATGGCGTTCCGCGGGCTGTACCTGCTGGGCGGGTGGGGCGAGCTGCAAGCGGCCGTCGGTCCGCAGTACATGAACCTGTGGCGCCCCTGGGACGATCCCGACTTCCCCTGGCTGGGCATGCTCATCGCCGCGCCCATCGTGGGCATGTGGTACTGGTGCACCGACCAGTACATCGTGCAACGGACCTTGGGTGCGCGCAACGAGACCAAGGCCCGGCGCGGCACCATCTTCGGCGCCTACCTGAAGCTGACGCCCGTGTTCCTGTTCATCATTCCCGGCATGATCGCGTTCGCCCTGGTGCAAGCCGACAAGATTCCCGGCCTGGACGACCCCAACCACGCCTACCCGGCGCTGGTGCACGCGCTGCTTCCGGTGGGGCTTCGCGGGCTGGTGGCCGCCAGTTTGCTGGCCGCCCTGATGAGTTCGCTCTCGTCGGTGTTCAACTCGTCATCGACCCTGTTCACCATGGACCTGTACAAGCCGCTGCACCCGGAGGCCTCGGAGCGCACGCTGGTTTGGGTGGGCCGGGTGGCCACGACCGTGATGGTGGTGCTGGGGCTGGCGTGGATTCCCTTCATCACCCTGATTTCCGACGCCCTGTACCACTACCTGCAGAGCGTGCAGGCGTACATCGCTCCGCCCATCTTCGCCGTGTTCTTCCTCGGCGTGTTCTCCCGGCGCATTAACGCGGCCGGGTGCATGGCCGGCCTGGTGAGCGGCTTCGCGCTGGGCATGGCCCGTCTGGCCGCCGAAGTGAGCAAGGGCTTCCTCACCGAGTGGCCGGTGCTGTACGCCTTCGCCGACCTGAACTTCCTGTACTTCTGCCTCGCGCTGCTGGGCTTCGTGCTGGCGGTCATCGTGATCGTCAGCCTGGCGACGCCCCCGCCACCGCCGGAGAAGCTTCGCGGGCTGACCTACTGGACCCTCTCCGACGAGAACCGCCGCACCACCCGCGCAAGCTGGAACTACTGGGACGTGATCCACACGTGCGCCATCCTGGGCATCATCCTGGCGGTGTACCTGTACTTCAGCCCGCTGTTCATCCGCTGACGCCGCCCCGGAACGGTTGGTATCCCGGCTTTAGCCGGCCGAAAAACCCGCCCAACCCGGATGATCCATCCCGACGTCGGGCGGTGATCCACGCGACGTGCAAACCAGCCGGGCGCGGCGTGCGCAGGCCCACCAAGAACGTGCGCGGCCTCTCCCACGCGAATGATCCGAATTATGCCGATTATCCGGGCGGCCGACCGCCGCTGGACGCGTTCGGCGCGGCCGTTCCGCATCGCCGAATACTCAAGAGACTTTTCTTGGCCGTTCCGCATCGCCGAACACTGAAAAGACTTTTCTTGGCCGTTCCGGGACCCCCCCGTAAAAAAGTAACCTAGAGTCACATTGTCTAAAGTGCGCATCTTGCCGAGTCGATAGCGGACGATAGACGTTTTCGCGCAGGCCCGCTGCACTGGTCGTGCAGGCGGCCGGCCGTGTAGGTCGGCGATGGGCGGTGCGCGGTCCCAATGGCGTCACCACCAGCATGGGAAAAACACATCGCCGATCCTGCCGGTGCAACTGGGCGTGGCAGGCGGTGGAGCGGTCGCCGGACCCGATCCCGTAAGCCGGCGAAGCTTCAATCCACAACCTTATAGAGGGAGTCAATGCAATGACCCGTATTAACACGAACGTCAGTTCCATGAACGCCCAGAAGACTCTGGGGCGTGCCAACGCGCAGTTGCAGGAAGCGATGACCCGGTTGAGCACCGGTTTGCGGATCAACTCGGGCAAGGACGATCCGGCCGGTTTGATCGCCAGCGAGATGATGCGCAGCGACATCGTGAGCACGGAGCGGGCGATCATCAACAGCCAGCGGGCGAACCAGATGATTGCCACGGCCGACAGCGCGCTGAGCCAGGTGAGCACGCTGTTGATCGAAGTGCGCGGCCTGGTCACCGAAGCCGCCAACGAGGGCGCGCTCAGTGCGGAGCAGATTGCGGCCAACCAGTTGCAGGTCGACGCCGCGATGGAGTCGCTGAACCGGATTGCGCAGATCACCAACTTCCAGGGCCGGAAGCTGCTGGACGGCAGCCTCGACTTCATCACCACCGCCGGCGCCAACTTCGAGAAGGCCAGCAACCTGGAGATCAAGCACGCCAACCTCGGCACCCTGGGAGAAATGGGCCTGACCGTCAACGTCACCCAGGCCGCCACCCAGGCCCAGATCGACATCGACGTTCCCGGCGCCACCCCCGCCGAGAGTGCCTACGCCGATTTCGAGTTCGCCAACAATGCCGTCCAAGCAACGGGGGACTTCGTCCTCGACGCCGGTGCCGGCGACACGACGATCACCGTCACCGCTACGGCCGACGGCCGTGCGGCGGGCGCCGATGGAAACGACATCAACGTGGTGATCGTGGACGACGACGGAGGCGACTCGGAGGTCTACAACGCCGTAGACAACATAATCACGATTACCCGAGACATCACGGGCGGGGGCATCACGGCCGCCGACATTGTCAGTGCCATCGTAAGCATCGAAGACGGCGGCGTGGCCGATTTCACCGCCAGCGCCTCCGATGTTTACACGTTAG
>SKJM01000264.1 GCA_007122045.1 Planctomycetales bacterium
CCAGCCCCTCCGGGTCGATCAGGAAGACGCGTGGGGGATCGGCCGCCGACGCCGTGGCAAGACGGCCGGCGGCAAGAAGGCACGCGGCAAGGGCGACGATACCGGCAAGAAAGGGGCGCAATCGCATGGGCTATTCTCCTGTGGGCACGCGGGGCTATCGGAAGGGGGGCTCGAAGTGCGGCCTCCGGCAAAGCCCCCAGTCCCAGTATAGTACCCGAACTCGGGCAACTTTCCATTGCCCCCCGGTTGGCAACCTGACGGACGGCTCAAAACCTGTCCATCAAGGGGAGTGGATTGCCACCACAGAATGCACTCGCAGAGGCTATACACATTTAGCCGTGTTTGCTAGTTGACAGCCCCCCCCGATTCCGCTATACTTATAGAGTCAAGTAAGGAAATTGTTTCTGGGTACACCTCGGAAAAAGGGACCGGCTCCAGGAGGTCGCGGCGGGCTGCGGCCAGCGCTCGTGGCAGGTGCCTGTCCCTCTTTTCGAGTGGGTGCCCGCCAGGAGTCTGCGCGGACGTACTGCCGCGCCGGTCCCATGCCGAAATTGCCGGAAATCGAACTGCCCACCGACACCCTCGAGCGACTGGCGGCTTGCGAGTCGCGCATCGGGTACACGTTCAAGAACAAGTCGCTGTTGTATGCGGCGCTGACCCACGCCTCGGGCGCCGAAACGCGCCTGGCGTCGAACGAACGGCTCGAATTCCTCGGCGACGCCATCCTGGGCGCCGTCGTTTGCGAGATGCTGTTCCACCGCTTCCCCGACTATCTCGAGGGCGACCTGACCAAGATCAAGTCGGTCGTGGTCAGCCGGAAGACGTGCACGAAGATCAGCCAGGATCTGGGCATCGAGGAGTGGCTCATCCTGGGCAAGGGCATGACCACGACCCCGAAGGTTCCCCCGTCGGTGCTGTCCGACGTGTTCGAATCGCTCATCGCCGGCGTCTACCTCGACGGCGGCACCGCCGCGGTCCGCCGGTTCATCAAGCGGCACGTCGGTCCCGAAATCGCCCTGGCGGTCAACGGCGAGTCGGGCAGCAACTACAAGTCGCTCTTGCAGCAGCTCGCCCAGCGCGACCACGGCACCACGCCCACCTACCAGTTGCTCGACGAAAAGGGCCCCGACCACAGCAAGTGCTTCATGATGGCCGCGCAAATCGGCCATCTCCGCTATCCGCCGGCCTGGGGCCGCAACAAAAAGGATGCCGAGCAGCAGGCCGCCCGCAACGCCCTGAACGAATTGGCTGGCGAATCGGCCAACCCACCAGGTCCTTCACCCGAGGAGTAGCACAACCGACCATGCGCGTCCTTTCCGGCATCCAACCCACCGGCCGCTTTCACTGGGGCAACTATTTCGGAGCCATCCGCCAATATATCGACTTGCAGCACGAGGCCGATGAAGCCTTCTACTTCATCGCCAACCTGCACGCCCTGACCACCGTGCGCAACGGCGAGCAGCTCCGGCAGCTTACGCGCGACGCCGCCATCGACCTGGTGGCCCTCGGGCTCGACCCCGACAAGGCCACCTTGTTCGTCCAGTCGGACGTGCCCGAGGTGAGCGAACTGTGCTGGCTGCTTCTGACCGGCGCTTCGATGGGCCTGCTGGAGCGGTGCCACGCCTACAAGGACAAGAAAGCGCGCGGCGTTTCGGCCGACGCCGGGCTGTTCGCCTACCCCGTGCTCCAGGCGGCCGACATCCTCGCCTACGACTCCGACACCGTCCCGGTGGGCGAGGACCAGGTGCAGCACATCGAAGTGTGCCGCGACCTGGCTTCGAGTTTCAACCACCAGTTCGGTCAGGTGTTCGTACTGCCGAAGGCGAAAGTGCTGCCCCATGCCGCCCGCGTGCCCGGGACCGACGGCGAGAAAATGTCGAAAAGCTACGGCAACACCCTCGAGGTATTCGAGGACCCGAAGGCGCAGCGGAAGCGCATCCTGCGCATCGTGACCGACTCGCGCCCGGTCGAGGAGCCGAAAGACCCGGAAACCGACCACCTGTACCAGCTTTACGCCCTGTTCGCCGGCGAGCCGGCGCGGGAGGCGATGGCCGCCACCTACCGGCGCGGCGGGTTCGGCTACGGGCAGGTGAAGAAGGAATTGGCAGACCTGGCGGAAAAGTTCTTCGCCGAGGCGCGCGAGCACCGCCGCCGGCTCGAAGCCCGGCCGGAACGCATTCGCGAAATCCTCGGCGACGGCGCCGCCCGGGCGCGCCGCAAGGCGGCGGAAGTGCTGCTGCGGGCCCAGCAGGCCTGCGGCGTGACGTTGTGAATGGCATGGCAAACATCGTCGGCATCGGCACCGATATTACCGAATGCCTCCGCATCGCGCGGATGATCGAGCGATACGGCGAGACCTTCCTGCGCCGCGTGTACACCGCCGGCGAAATCCAATATTGCCACAGCCGGAAGCAGGCCACGCAGCACTTCACCGGCCGCTGGGCCGCCAAGGAAGCCGTGCTGAAGGCCCTGGGCACCGGCTGGCGGCCGGGCATCGCCTGGCACGACGTGGAGATCCGCCCGGAGCCGGGCGGCCGGCCCACCGTGGCCGTGCGCGGCGGCGCCCGCGAGGCCGTCGAGCAGGCCGGCATCGGCCAGTTGCTCGTGAGCATCTCCCACTGCCGCACCCACGCGGTCGCCTACGCCATCGCGCTGGGGAAGGAGGCGTGAGGGGGGCGCAAGTCTGGCCGACAGGTGGAATATGGTTTACAATGATGAACAAGGGACATCCCCTTATGTGAACGAGGAGAAACTATGAGCTTGTTCCTGGCCGACGCACTCCACGGCGCCCCCCTGGAAGTAGGCAAGACTTACCGCTGCGAGTTGGGGGGACATTGGGTCGAACTGCGAGTATTGGCTAAGGCAGTGGAAGAGAACGCAACCGGCCCAATGCTGGATCCCTGGACGGAATTTCCGCCCCCCCCGCCCCAGTTTCGCATGCGGCCCAAGGCCGGCAAAGCTCCGCACCCTGATGTGCCGGATATCCCCTCCAGTTGCGATGCCGGTTGATGATCTACGACGCTCCCGCGCCTGAAGAACCGATCGATCAAGGCGACATTGTCGACGGTTGCCCAATTTTCGGAATTGCAGGCTCACTTACGGCGTACTCCAGCACACCACGCGGCCGTCGGCCGTGCTCAGGTAGAGCCGCCCGCCGGCCGCAATGAGCCCGTCGAACGCCGGCGTGGCGTCGAGCGGCATTTCCAGCAGCTTCTCCCCATCGGCGGCCGAGACGGCCCACAGCGCGGCGCCCCGCCGACCTTCCAGCGCGGCGAGTGGGTCGTCGGGCGGCACTTCGTCGGGCGGGCCGGCGAAAAACAGCGTGTCGCCGGCCAGCACCATCGCGCGGATGCGCACCGGAACCCGCACCGACCACGTGTCCTTGTTCCCGCCGTGGCGCCGCGCGAACAGCCGGTAGCCCCGCCCCGGCGTGAAACCCCGCCGGATGGCAATGCGTTCGGTAAACACGTTCACGCCGTACACGGCCCGGTCGTCG
>SKJM01000482.1 GCA_007122045.1 Planctomycetales bacterium
AATTCCTCGCCCAACCAGAGCGGTATGCGCCGATGTTCGGCGGCATCGATCCGGTGCTGGTCGTCGACAAGCAACGATGGACGCCCGGTTCCATTCAATACAGTGTTACCTACAAGGGGCGCATCTTCATGCTTTCCAGCGACGAGAACATCCAACGGTTTCACGAAAACCCCGGGCGTTACGCCTTCCAACTCGACGACTAGCCCGGCTTATTGATGCAGGGTGGAATGGCCCAGTCCGCCGCAGGCTTCAAACAGCCGCAGCGCACCGGCCACCGCGGCCACCTCGTGCACGCGGAGCACCTGGACGCCGTGCCGCGCCAGGGCCAGCGCGGCGCCGATCGTACCGGCGGTGCGGTCCAGGGCGTCGTCGCCCAGCACGCCGGCGATGAATCGCTTGCGGCTGTGCCCGACGAGCACCGGGCAGCCCAGGCGGTGGAAGTGGCGGGCGTTGCGCAGCAGGTCGAGGTTGTGCTGGAGCGTCTTCCCGAAGCCGATGCCCGGGTCTAATGCGATCTTTGCCCGGGCGATTCCCGCCCCTTCGAGGGCATCGCGGCGATCGCGCAGGAACCCGAACACCTCGCCGACCACGTCGGCGTAGGTGGGGTTCCGTTGCATCGTGGCCGGGGTGCCCTGCATGTGCATCAGGCACACCCCGCAGCCGGTTTCGGCAAGCAGGGGGATCATCGCCGGATCGGCGCGGCAGGCGGTCACGTCGTTGATCACCTCGGCGCCGGCGGCGAGCGCCTCCCGCGCCACGGCCGCCTTCGCGGTGTCGACGGAAATCGGCACCGGGGCCCTTTCGGCTAACGCCCGCACGACCGGCAAGACACGGCGCAGCTCTTCGTTCGCTTCGACGCGCGCGGCGCCCGGGCGGGTGCTTTCCCCGCCGATGTCCAACAGGTCGGCTCCCGCCTCCGCCAGACGCAACCCATGCTCGATGGCGGCCGCCGGATCGAACGTCACCCCGCCGTCGGAGAAGCTGTCGGGCGTGACGTTGATAATGCCCATCAGCCGCGGCGACCGGCCGGACGAAATCGTTCGCGTGCGGAGTTGCCAGATTTCAGCGCGGGGCGGCATGGCGAGGGGGGATGGTCGAAGCAGGCGGAACGGCTTTGACGAACGGCGGACCGAAGCAAACCAGTAGGATGGACATTCTTGTCCGTCGTGGGTGAAGACGAACAGGAATGCACGTCGTAGCAAACGGCCAGCAATGTCCATCCCACCAGACGGCCAGCAATGTCCATCCGACCGCGTCGCAAGGTAATTCCCTCGGTCCGTCCCGTCGCGGCCGATTATATCCAACCTCGGGCGCATCGGCAAACCGTGGGGTCGAGCGGCGGGTTGGGATAGGCCGGTAGGACGGGCATACCTGCTTGCCGAGGGTTAAGACGGACAAGAAGGTCCATCCTGCCAGACGGCCAGCAATGTCCATCCGACGTCGTACTGGGAGTCGCGCAGCCGCAAGGTTGACCCCCAGGGCTGGAGAGACCACAATCGACGGCGCCGATGTACTCCCACCAATTCCCAGCTTCGGACGAATCCTTCCATGAACCGACGAATTTCCCGCCGTAATCTACTGCAAGCCTTTGGTGTTTCGGCCCTGTCGGGTGCGGGGGGCCTGGCGGCCTTCCCCGGTGCGTTACGCGCCGACCCCGTGCGCCAGCGCGACTCGGCCGCCCGCCTTGTCGACGGCAAGATTATCCAACCCCAGCGCGAGTTGCCCGTGCTGCACGAGACCGACATTCTGGTGGTCGGTTCGGGACCCGCAGGAGTGGCCGCCGCCCTGGCCGCCCGCCGAACCACCGGCGCCAAAGTGACCCTGGTGGAACGGTACGGACACCTCGGCGGCCAGTGGACCGGGGGACTGGTGCTGATCGTCGTGGGCATGTACGGCAAGAGCCGCGTGCAAATGACCCGCGGCATCGGCGAGGAAATGATGCGCCGCCTGACGAAGGTCCATCGGGGCATTGTCAATTACGGGCCGGGCAGGAACCCCACCGTCGACGCCGAGGCGCTGAAGTACGTCATGGTCGAGATGGTGGTCGAGGACGAGGTCGACGTGCTGCTGCACTGCTGGGGCGTCGACGCGGTGACGGACGGTTCGAAGGTGTGCGGCGCGGTGTTCGAGAGCAAGTCGGGACGGCAGGCGATCTTGGCGAAGGTGGTGATCGACGCTACCGGCGACGGCGACGTGTACGCGGCGGCCAATGCCGCCTATGAGCACATTCCGTATCACATCGGGCTGGTCTCCCGCATCGGCAACGTGCCCCATCCGCCGCCCAAGCCGCCGGAAGGCGCGAAGCCGCCGCGCGGGCTGGGCGGCATCACGCCCATCGAAGGCGCGCGCTGGGTGAACATGCAGGGCCCCACGTCCGACGCCCTCGACGTACGCGAACTCAGCCGCCTGGAACTGAACCACCGCCGGCAAATCTGGCGGCAGGTCGAGCGGCTGCGCGAGACGCCGGGCTACGAAGACGTGTACCTGATGGAAACGGCTCCGCAGTTGGGTGTACGCATGTCGCGCCTGCTCGACGGCGTGAAGCAGCTTACCTACAAAGACGCCCAGGCCGGCACTCCCTACCCCGATAGGATCGGCTACAGCGGCGACTGGACCGGCACGGACTACGAATGGCAGATTCCCTACGGCGCCCTCGTGCCCCGCAAAGTGGACAACATCCTGGCGGCCGGCCGCTGCATCTCGGCCGAGCGTCGGATGGCCGACCTAATCCGCGTCATTCCCCCGTGCTTCGTCACCGGCCATGCCGCGGGCGTGGCCGCCGCCGTGAGCCTCCAGGACGGTTGCCTGGTGCGCGACGTCGAGGTGGCCAAGGTCCGGAAGATCCTCAAAGAACAGGACGCCTACCTGGGCTGAACGGGGTGAACATGCACCGCCCAACCCTTCGCACCATCGGCCGATATGCCGCCCTGGCGGTCGCGATGGCCCTGGTGCTGCCGTTTTCTCCCTGGCCGGAAGCATCGGTTGTGGTGCCGGCGGTCAGCCCGTGGATCATGGCCGCCTCGGTGCTGTCCCTGCGGGCGGTGAGCGTGGTGACGCTCATGGGCCTGCCCGTGCTGGTCCTGGCCGGCTGGCGGCGGAGGTGGTTCTGCGCGCACGCCTGCCCGACGGGGCTGGTGCTGGAATGGGCGGGCAGGCTCTCGCCACTGCGGCGGCGTCGGTGGTGGAAAGCGCTTCCCTCGCTGGGCAAGTGGGTGGCGCTGCTCACGCTGGGCGGCGCGGCGCTGGGATACCCGTTGATGCTCTGGCTCGATCCGCTGGCCATGTTTCCCGCCCTGTTCGGCTTGGCGGGGCCGGCGCCCGGCTGGCCGGAAGCGCTGGCTGGTGCGCTCATGGCTGTTGTGGTCATGCTCGGCTTCCTTGCGCCGAACCTGTGGTGCCGGCGCCTCTGCCCGCTGGGGGCCTCGCAGGATATGGTCGCTTCGGTCGTCCGGTGGCGTCCCGTCCGCTCGGCTGCGCGTCCGGCGGCGGGCCAG
>SKJM01000179.1 GCA_007122045.1 Planctomycetales bacterium
AAGGTGTAGGAAAACGTCATTTGCAGGTCTTCCCAGTCGGCGTCGGTAGGCGTGATCACGGGGTGGAAGGCCGGGAGCAACATCACGTTGTCCTGCACCACTTCCTCGGCGATGAATCGGTCGATCTTCTCGCGCTCGTCCTCGCCGGCAACGCCCAGGAGTGAAACCAGCACATTGGCGAAGGCATCGAACCGGTAACCGTAGCCGACCGGAGAGAAAAAGGGCAGATAGTAGCGCCACTCGCAATGGGCCTCGGCGGTGGCGCCTTTTTCGTAGAGAACGGGATGATAGACGTCGTCCGGAATCTCGCCGTTCGGCGTAAGCCAGTAGTTGCAGCGAATTAGATGCTTCAGCCGCGAGATGCGGTCGGCCAGCGCATGATCGGCCGACCCGTGCAGCCCTTGGTGCATGGCGGCCAATTCGCGCTGGGCCTGGAGGTAGAGCAATTGGTCGTACAGCACGTAGCCGTTTTGCAGGTATTCGTCAGCCCAATCGCCGGTGACCGGAATATAGATAAGCCCCCGGTTGTTGAATTCCCAAGCTCCCAGCAGAAAACGAACCCGCTCGATGGCCTGGATATGGTCCGTTAGGAACGCATCGTCGCCGGTGGCGCGCCAATACCGGCCGCAACAGATCATGAACCATAGATTGGCGTCGACCCGGCCGGCGGTGCCCCCGTAACTGACCCGACCCGTGAGCGGATCGACGTTGCTGGGAATTTCGCCATGCGGTCCCTGGTGGCGGGCGAGGGTTTCGAGGGTGCGACGGCACACGGCCACCAAGTCGTCGTCGCCGGTGAGCAAGGCGGCCAGGCCGATAATGGCGCCGTCGCGCCCCCAAATGCGGTGGTAATTGCTGCGGTTGGTCGTGGTGGCCAGAAACCCCTCTTCGCTAGCACACTGCCGGAGCAACTGCGTCGCTTTGTTGTAGCCCTCGTCGGCTGAACCCATAGAACGCTCTCCTCGTTAATGTTCGATTATGGCGAGGCATACCTGTCCCTTGGCGCATCGTACTTGGAAAGCGTGCAAATGGCGCGCCGTCCTTTACGCCGGAGACGATGCGCGTAGCCGCCTCTTCCGCGGAGCGCCCCGGCACATTCAGTCGACAACGGCCGTGCCGTGCTCCGATTTCATCGCTCCCAGCCCATCGCGCAACACGAATCCCTAGTCCCGGTCTGACCCCCCGCCGCGGTCGGCCTAAGGGTACGCAACCAGCCCCGCTCGCATGGCGCCTTCCACGGTGCCGTCAAGCAACTCGGCGCCGGGGAAAAACCATTCGTCCGGGTCGTAACACTCCGAGCTGTACTTGAAGATGGCATGCGAGTCTTTGCTAAAGCCGGCGCTCGATCGGGAGCACCAGCGCTTCGAGGTGCCGGTGGGCCGGCTTGGCGTCACGGAAGCGGGCCAGCTCGTCGAGGAGCGCGTCCAGCGCGTCCTCGGGCACCTGCGCGTGCACGACGCTGCTGTTGCCCGGGAACACCTGGCTGCCGAAGTGCTTCCCCTCGGCGTCCTTGCCTTCCATCATGGGGAAACGAACGTAATCGGCAATGCCGTGCCGGTCGAGGATGGCCTCGATAGCCTCGGTGTATTCGAAGTGGAAGGTGACGGCGACGAGTTTCATCCGGGGGTCGGCTCCGCGGCGAGGCTGGACCGGGTGGCGGGGGCCGGTTGCCGGGCGAGGCGGCCGACCACGGCCGCCTGCAACTGGGCCACGAGCGTGTACATGACCGGAATGACCAGCAGGGTCAGCGCGGTCGAGGTGAGCATGCCGCCCGCCACCGAGATACCCAGCGGCATGCGGGCCTCGCCCCCGGCGCCGAAGCCCGTGGCAATGGGCATCATGCCGAGGATGGTCGAGATGGCGGTCATCAACACGGGCCGGAAGCGCACCGCCGCCGCCTCCTTCGCCGCGGCCAGCGGGTCGCGGCCCCGGGCCACCAGCACGTTGCTGTAGTCGACCACCAGGATGGAGTTCTTCGTCACCAGGCCCAGGAGCATGATCAGCCCGATGAAGGCGTACACGTTGAACGCAAGGCCGAACAACCACAGTCCTCCGAACGCCCCGATGGTGGCCAGCGGCAGCGCCGCCATGATGGTGAAGGGATGCAGGAACGACTCGAACTGTGCGGCCAGCACCAAGTAGATGAAGACGACGGAGAAGACGACCGTGATCGACAGGTAGTAGAACGACTCCTCGAAGATTTGCGAGAGGCCGGTCAGCTCGTAGTCGGCCCCGGCGGGGAGTTCGCGCCGGAGGTAATCCTCGAGGCGGGCGACGGCCTGGCCCATGGCCACGCCGGGCGGAACCTGCGAGGAAATGGTCGCCGACCGAATGCGGTTGTAACGGTGGATTTGGCTGGGCCCGATCGTCTCTTCCAGGTCCACGAGGTTGTCCAGCGACACGAGCATCCCCTCGGGCCCGCGGACGTAAACGTCGCGCAGGGTGGCCGGGTTCATGGTCCCCCGGCCGGTCGCTTCGGTGATAACGTCGTAGCGCTGGGCGTCGCGCTCGATGGTCGAGATGGTCGGGCCGCCGAAGAGGAACCGCATGGTGTTGGAAATATCGGCCACCGAGATGCCCATCTGCGAGGCCTTGTCGCGGTGGATGGTCACGTCGACCTGGGGATTGTTCAACTCGAGGTTCGTCCGCACGCCCTGGTACCACTCCGGCTGGTCCCGCATCCAATCGATCACTTGCTCCTGCTGGCGGGCGAGCGTTTCGAGGTCGGGGTGCTGGAGGACCACCTCGACGGGCGAACCGCCGACGCCGCCGGGGGTCAATTCCATGACGAAGGCCCGGCCGGCGGGTATGGCGTTCAGCCGGACGCGCAGGTCCTGCATGACCTCCACCTGGTGCCGCTCGCGCTGCCGCCGCGGCGTCAGGCGGACGAAGGCCATGCCGGTGTTCGGCTGCCCCGGGCCGGCGCGGGTGAGCCCCATGATCAGCATCTGGTGGCGTACTTCGGGCGTCTCGGCCAGCACCGCCTCGATTTGCCGGGCGTAGGCGTCGGTCTCGGCCAGGGTGGCGCCCTGCGGCGTCTCGAACCGGAGCATGAAGGCATTGCGGTCCTCCTCGGCGGCGAAGTCGCGCGGGATGTTGGCCAGCGCCAGCATTCCCACCGCGAAGGCCGCCACGCCCAACAGCAACGTCAGCCACCGCGCGCGGAACGCGCCGGCCAGCGCCGTGCGGTACGCCCATTCGATGGCGCGGAAGATCTGCTCGGACATCCGGAACGCCCACCCGCGCCGCTCCGGCACCCGGAGCAGCCGAGAGCAGAGCATCGGGGTAAGCGTGAGTGCGACGAAGGTCGAGGCGAACACGGTAAGGGCCACCGTCAGGCCGAACTCCATGAAGAACCGGCCGATCAGCCCGCCGGTGAACGCCACGGGAATGAACACCGCCCCCAGGGCCATGGTGTTGGCCAGGGCGGGAAAGGCCACCTCGGTGGCGCCCACACGGGCGGCCGGCTCCGATTCGGCCCCTTCCTCCA
>SKJM01000297.1 GCA_007122045.1 Planctomycetales bacterium
CGGCGTGGCACGCGCGGCGCCGCGAGCGGCGCAGCGGCGCAGCGCCGGCGTGGCTCGGCGTGGCCGCGGTGTTCGGCATCCTGGCCGCCGGTTCCCTGGCCGGCCGGCCGGCCCAGTTGCCCGAGGCGGCCAAAGCGGCCATCGACGCGGCGCTGGGCCCGATGACGCTGTTCCTCGGTTCGTGCGCGCTGCTGGCGGCGATGTATTGGGGGCGCCGATTTGTGGCCATCCCACCGGCGGCGCTGGCGACGCTCGACGCCGCGCTGCTGCTGTTCGGCCTGTCGCTGACCGACCCGGTGTTCGCGGGCATCGTGGCCAAGCCCGACCACATACCCATCGTCGGCATGATCTTCCTGTTGGGCTTCTTCACGTGGGTGGCGACGTACCAGGCGGTGGAGAACGACCGCCGGATCGCGGGCGGCAGCGGGCCGGTGGAGAAGACCTACGCCGAGAAGGTGCTGGTGTGGCCCGACCTGGTCTACATCGAACTGATCGTCATGGTGCTCCTGGGCGCGTTGTTGATTGTCTGGTCGCTCCTGGTGGCGGCCCCGCTGGAGGAGCCGGCCAACCCCGCGGTGACCCCCAACCCCGCCAAGGCCCCCTGGTACTTCCTGGGGCTGCAAGAGCTGCTCGTCTACGCCGACGCCTGGTACGCGGGCGTGGTCGTGCCGTGCCTGATGATTTTCGGGCTGCTGGCCCTCCCCTACCTCGACGTGAACCCCAAGGGCAACGGCTACTACACCATCGCCGAGCGGCGCAGGGAGTACGTCGTGTTCCAGTTCGGCTTCCTGCTGCTGTGGGTGCTGTTGATCCTCGTCGGCACGTTCCTGCGGGGCCCGAACTGGAGCTTCTTCGGCCTGTATGAACCGCGCGACCCCCAGAAAATGGCCACCGCGGTGAACGTGACACTTTCGGAATACTTTTGGGTTTGGGGGCTGGGGCGGCCGCGGCCGGCGGTCGACCCCGGCGCCGCCGCCTGGCTGCGCGCGGTGCAGGTGCTGTGGCGCGAGATACCCGGCATCGCGCTCCTGGCGGCCTACTTCATCGCCCTGCCGCTGCTGCTGGGGCGGACGCTGCTCAGCGACGCCCGGCGCGCGATGGGCCGGTGGCGCTACTGGATCATGGTGCTCTTGCTGTTGTTGATGCTCACCCTGCCGCTGAAGATGATCCTTCGCTGGTCGCTCGACCTCAGCTACATCGTGGCCTTTCCGGAGCTGCAGCTAAACTTCTGACGTGAGCGCCCGCAACGTCACCCCGCGCCGCAGCGGCTCGGTCTGCCGGCGGAACTCGCCCATGTGCGGCGCCATCAGGTGGCGTTCCAGGGCTTCGACACTCGACCATTTCTCGACCACGGTCACCACGTTGTCGTCGGCGGGCGGCTGGCCGGGCAGTTCCGTGGGCACATCGACCATGGGCGCATATTCCAGGCACCCCTCTTCGGCCAGCACCTTGGGCACCAGTTCCCGAAAAATCGCCAGGAACTCCTCCCGGCGCCCCTCGTTCAATTCGATGGTGGCAATCACACAGATCATGGTATCTCCTTGGTTACGTGGTTGAGCCGCAAGGCCGGTAACCCCGTGAACGGTTACCAACGCCGCCGCCCTGCGCGCATGGGGTCGAGGTACGACGGGGGCCACCTGCCCATTGCGCTGTTATGGATCGCAAAAACTCAATGCCTTCAGTTCCTGCCCGGTGAGTGCCCGATTGAACACGGCCACGCCGTCCAGGAGCAGTTGGGTTCCGTGGTCGATCGGTTCGGCGCCGAGGCCCAGCGCGCGGCCGAAGGTGAACGGCGCGCCTTCGCGGACGGGATAGCGGATTTCCGTGCCCACCCGCTCCCACGCATCGCCCGCCCGAGTCTCGAGCGAGGTGACCATCTCGTCGCCCGCGCGAATTTGCACGGCGGCGGGCAGGGCGGCGCCACGCCCGTCCTCGGCGGCGAACACCAGCGGGGCGGGCAGCAGGCCGGCGCCGTCGCGCTCGACGTCGAAGATCACGCGGAACTCGCCGCGCACCTTGCCGGGGTCGGGGCTGCTGCGGCCGTAGGCCACCGTGCCGCGCTCCGTGTCGACCCGCAGCCAGTGCTCGTACACGCCCGAGGCGGCTACGTTGTACCCGTTGTATTTCAACACGAACGCCCGGGGTGAAAAGATGGGCCACGGGAAGTGGAACGGGTTGGCGGACGCCGGCTCGGCGTGGCGGAACACGTCCCGGGCCACCGGGTCGGTTCGCCGCACGGGCGTGGCCACGCCGTTGCAGTACACCGTTACCCGATCGTGCTCGGGCTCGAACGTCATGGCCACCGCGACCCACTGGTGGTTGTCGAAGTCCTGTCCGTCGATGGCCCGCGCGCGGGCGTACTGCGAGCCGGGCGTGGTCGACTGGGGATAGCTCGACGCGCCGGTGGCGGAAATGTGTCCGATGACGCCCCGCGATCCGAACAGTCCGCCGAACAGCGCGATTTGCCGCCGCCCGCGGTACTTGTGCCAGCCGCCCTCGTCCCAGATGCCGGCAATCAGGTGCCTCGCGCCGGTGAATTGCACCCAGGCGATCAGCGTGAACGGCTGCCGGCCGTGGATGTCGAGCGGCGAGCGGTCGAACTCGCTCCGGGGCACTTCGGCGAAGATGTAACCCTTGTTCATCCGCACCGCGCGGCCGAACGGCCCGGAGCCGTCGTAACGCAACTGCGAAGCGTCGTCGGAATAGGGCCATGCGCCGGGCGTGTACGACTCGGGGTCGCCAATGCGGCGGAGCACGACCGGGTAGCCGCGGTCGACCACCTTGGGGTCGTGGTAGGAGGTCCAGCGGCCGTCCTCGGCCAGGCGGAAGTCCCAGAAGGCGATGAGTCCCTCCGTCCGGGCAACCTGCGCCACGCGCTGCTCGTGGAGCGGTTCGGCGCCGGGGGCGGCCGGGGACGCGACGAACAGGAATGCGACGAGACCGTAGTGAATGGTTTTCACAGCGTTCAACCTTGGTAAGCGCTGACCGGGGCGCACGAAGAAACCTCTGACCGCGTGCTGGGGAAGGGGTGAGTCCCGTTTCCGGGGCCGTGGGCGGCTGGGGGGAAATGAAGTGCCGGCTTCCCCATCGCCAGTCTTCGGCGCGCTCGACGAGCCCGGCACGCAACGCATACCGCAGCCCGTACCGCACCACGGCATGGAAGTGTTCGTCGCTTTCGGAAAAGCTGCGTGCGTCCCAGACCCCGATTGAGCACATGGAACACCATCCCTCCCGGCGCGACTCTGGCATTTCGAGGCATGGAAGCAATCTTACCAGAACCTCCCAGCCTCGTCAATATATGCGATTGGCCCCTTTATTTCCCCCGAGCAAGCTACCTCCCCGCGAATTCAAGGCACACACGAATTGGCTTAACAGAGGGAAGTGAGGGAACAAGAGCCCTGAGCTTCCGCTGTTTCCTCGTGTTCGCCCCATTCGCGTGTGCCTAGAATTCGCCGGGGGAGTGGCTTCGTTCAGAGGGAAGTTGCCGACG
>SKJM01000419.1 GCA_007122045.1 Planctomycetales bacterium
ACGAGCCGACGTACGACTTCCGCTTCCCGGACGAAGGCATTCGTTTCTATCTCGGCAACCGGATGAATCACGTAACGGTCCGGCCGTCGGGAACCGGCAACTCGCTGCGCTTTCACGTGCAGCTTCACGAGCCGCAGCCCGGGCCGGGCTTGCCGGAACTGATTGCCAAGAAGAAGCAACTCGGCGACAAAGGCCTGGCCATCATGGACGATTTGCGCCGGCTGTTGAAGGCCCCTCGAGATGCCGGCGCGGCCGAGGGCGGCCCGCAGGATGGCCCGCAGGATGATTGATCGGCAAGATGGAGCCCTGCGGGCATCACGTGCATCCGGCGCAAGGGACAAGCCGATGGAACAGGGGATCCTGCTTACGGCGCTGGCGCGCGAGGCCACGCAAACGGTGAGAGAAGCTGGCGAGCTTGCCCGAGCCGAGTTCGCGCACCCCGGGCAGGGCGTCGCCAAGAGTCAGGGAGACGTCGTCACCCCCGCCGACCGCCGGATCAATCGGTTCATCATCGAACGGCTGGAGCGCGCGACCCCGGAATTCGCGATCGTTTCGGAGGAAAGTCCGCCCCGGAAGGGCGAGGGTGGATACGCATGGATTCTCGACCCCATCGACGGCTCCAAGCATTACAACCAAAGTATTCCGCTGTACGGCATCTCGCTGGCCCTGCACCGGGAGGGAAGCCCCCTGTTGGGCGTCGTCTATGCCCCGAGCCATGACGACATGTTCTGCGGCATCCCGGGAACGGGGGCCTGGCGGAACGACAAGCCCATTCGACGCGCGGAACCGCCGGACCTGATGGAGGCGCTGGTGTGTGCGGAACTCCCGTCCCGTCACCACGCCGACCGGATCTCCGGAGCCCTGAAGCGGTTCGAGGCACTCGTGCGAAACTGCCAGCGGGTCCGCACCCTGGGCGTAACGTCGCTGGGCATGTGCTACTGCGCAGCCGGCGGTTTTGCCGCGTACGTGAATCTCGGATCGGCCCCGAACGCCCTCTGGGACCGAGCCGCCGGAGAGGCCGTCCTGCTGGCCGCCGGCTGCCAGATGGTCCGCCGCCCGGCATTTGCGGCCGCGGCGCACGAACGGCTTCTTCCTCAGTTGGTTCGCATCCTCGATGCCGCAGGGGAGTGACGGGTGGCTGGACGCAGCAAAACCGGCGGGGCCCGGGCCGCAGCAGGGGCGTTCGTCATCCCCGTGGGAACGGCAATCTGCGAATGCCTGCTCGAGGTTGCGCAACCGGTCGAACTCGGATGCAAGCACTTGGCGGTCGGGCGCGATGCGCTCGGCGGCAGCGGCCTGAATTACGCCCTGAGGCTGCTCGCCGCCGGCGGCGACGTGTTTCCCATCCTGACCGTCGGCGACGACGACCGCGGCCGCCGCGTCCAGGAGGCACTGTTGAAGGCGGCGACCGCCGGCCGGGCGTCGGCTCCCGTCATGGCCTTCCTCCGCTCGCGCGACTTCCTCGCCCCCAATATCCGCACGCTGCGATCGGTCATCCTGCTCGACGGCGCCGCCCGCACAATCTTCAGCTACGATTGCGAGGGCCACCACGCGTTCTTGGCCCATGTCGAGCGGCAATGGGACCGCTTGGCGCCGGCGATCCGGGGGCGCCGAGGAGCCCTGATCCTCGGCCATATCTACGGCGATCGGCCGCACCGCCCAACGATTCCCGCCGGCGCATGCACCCGATTCCTCGTGGACCGCTTCGGCGGCGCGGGGCCGGTGTTGATCAACTTCGGCAACAGCCAGCTCGCCCTGGGCATCGACTTCTGGATGCCCCTGCTCCGCTCTTGCGACATCATCCAGGCGAACACCCAGGAGATCGGCGGCTTCTTCGCCGCCAGCGGTCGGACGGACGAGCCGCTCCGCATGCTGCACTTTCTCCGCGACCAGCCCTTCAGCACCGTGCTCACGCTCGGCGGGCAGGGCGCGCTGTTGATCGACCGGACGGATCGGCGCCGGATCCTGCACCTGCCGGCATGGAGCGTCAAGACCGTCGACCCGACCGGAGCGGGCGACGCCTGCGCGGCCGGCCTGGCCGTGGGCCTGCGCGGGCGAAAGTCGTACACAAGCTGCCAGATCCAACGGGCCCTGGCGCAAGGGGCGTTATGGAGCGCCTATGCCTGCACGTCGGTGGGGGGCGCGGGAAGCTGCCCGAACGCCAGGACCCTTTCCCGATTTCGCTCCCGGTTGGCCGCCTCGCAGGCGAATACTTTCCGGGCCCTGTCGGTGGAGGCCGCCGCCGCGCTGCTCGGCGCGGACGCGCACGCTCTGCGCCATCCGGCCGTCCAGGATTAGCCGGGTGGAAGGTCGCAGGCGCCGCCGGAGATGCCTGCGATCATTCGCACCGCCTACGTGTCCGCGGTCGCCTTGAGCCCTCAACGGCCCGGTACCCTTCGGGGCGCCCGTGGCGAGTACGGTTCCGCCGTAAACGGTGCCCCGAAGTTGCGCGCGGCTTGCTCGGCCTCTTTCCGCGCCGCGGATCGGCCGCACGCGCCGCAAAGGCCTCCTTCGGCAGTCACCCCTTGGTCACCTCGAAACCCTTCAACCGGCCGATGGGCGGCAGTTCGCCCACCAGCGGCGCGGCGTACTCGACAAAGGCCGGCGTGACGTCGTTTCCCTTGCGGGCGATGAACTCGCGCGGCATGTGCCGGGTTTCCCGCGCCACCGCCCGCAGGGGCACGCGATCGAAAACCACCTTGTACGTCCGGCCCGGCTTGCGCCGGATGGCCACGCTGCCTTCGGTGTGCGCGTCGTCCAGCGCGAGCCGGACGGCCTGTACGCCGGCCTCGCGGGCTTCGCGGGCGTCGCTTTCCGAAACCACGCCGAAGAACGAGCGCTGCAGGTAGCCGAACGTATCGGCGCGCACGCGGGTGGCGTCGGTCTTCGCCTTGATGAACTCCGCAAGCAGGTCGCCCAGCGCCCCCGTCCCACTGAGCTGGACGTTGCCGTGGGCATCGACCTCCTTCGTGTAGGCCGCGGCGATCGGCGTGCCGGAACTGTCGACGATGCCCTCCGAAACCGCCACCACGCAGCGGCCCAGACGCCGGAAGGTGGCTTGCACGTCGCGGGCGAACCGCTCCATGCTGAAGGCGCGTTCCGGCAGGTAGATCAGGTGGGGGCCGTCGTCGGGGAACCGGCGGCCCAGCGCCGAGGCGGCGGTCAGAAACCCGGCATGGCGGCCCATCACCACGTTGATCTTCACCCCCGGCAGCGCCCGGTTGTCCAAGTTGTCGCCGGCGAAAGCCAGCGCGACGAACCGCGCCGCGCTGCCGTAGCCGGGCGTGTGGTCGTTCTCCCGCAGGTCGTTGTCGATGGTCTTCGGAATGTGGTAGCAGCGCAGCTCGTAGCCCGACGCCTTCGCCTCTTCATAGACAATGTGCGCGGTTTCCGCGGAATCGTTTCCCCCGATGTAGAAGAAATAGCGGACGTCGTGCCGCTGCATGACCTCGAACAGTTGGGCGCAGTCTTCCGGCGAGGGCTTCTTGC
>SKJM01000323.1 GCA_007122045.1 Planctomycetales bacterium
ACCTTGCGGATTCCCGCCAGCATGAGCGCCGAGAGCGGATAGTAGATCATCGGCTTATCGTACACCGGCAGCAGTTGCTTGCTCACCGCGCGGGTGATCGGGTACAGCCGCGTGCCCGCGCCGCCTGCGAGGATGATGCCTTTGCGGAACATGTGCTTAGGTGTCGGGTATCAGGTGTCAGGGGACAGGTGTCAGGGAAGGACGATTTTGGATTTTGGATTTCCTTCGTCATTTGGCTTTCGACATTCGACATTCTCCCTTCCCCAGCTTCCAGCTTCTATCTTCTATCACGGTCGCGGAATGCCCAACTGGTCGCAAATCATTCGCGCGGTGGTTTCCTTGATCTCGCGATGCCGGGGGACGGCGGCGCATCGGCCATTGGCCGGGTTGCGGTAAATGGTATGGTTGGCGCCTTCACGGTCGAAATGGCAACCCGAACGCTCGAGGTGCCGAACCAGATCGCGCCGTTTCATCCAACAGGGACCTCAATGGAAATGGTCTCCCACATGGCGCCGCCGGGGGCGTCGTTGCGCGCGTTTTCCCGGTAGGCTTCCAAGAGCAACTCGACCGCCTCCTTAATGTTCTTGCGCGCCTCTCCGAGGTCGCGTCCTTGAGTTACGGCGCCGGGCAATTCCGGCACCGTCGCCATAATCCACCCATCTTCAACGGGTGTGTAAACGACGTGGTAATCGTGTTTCATTGAGATGTCCAGCGGCAGTGTGGGAAACAAGGTGTTAGGTGTCAGGTGTCAGGTGTTAGGTGTCAGGTGTCAGGTGTCAGGTGCTGGTTGCTGGTTGTTTCCGCGGCCCGGAGCGATGGTCAATAGGCTACTCGCGGCGGCTGCCTGTAGCCCGCTGACCACGGTTCCGGCGGGGCGAGCCCGCGGGTGGCCGTCTTTGCGACTCACGACTTGTGTACAACCACGAGGGCGACGGCTTGGGCCAGGCGGTCGAGGACGTCGGACCGAACGGTGCGCTCGCCCTCGAGGAAGCCACACAGGACGCCGGTCGAAACGCCGGCCTCGGCGGCAATGTCGGCCAGCGGCCGGCGGCTCTGGTGGATCGCACGGCGCAAATGGCCGCAAAGCGTCTCTTCCGCGGCAGCCTCTTGAAGCCGCGCATCGCGCCGGTGGAGTTCCGGAAGCTCCTCCGCAATCAGTCGCCGCTCGTGGTCCATCCGGGCCACGATCTCATTGGGGTTCTTTCGGACAACCATGTGTGCACCTTCGTACTACGGGTTGGGACGTTGCACTTCGTATGCCGTAATGGGAAGAATCGTCATCTCGTCAAGGTATTCGTAAACGCAGAACAGATAGCGGCCATCACCGGTTTCCCCCCAGCAACACGGCCTGCCGGTCGAGCGGCTTTCCCCGCGCCGCTCCGGCGCACTCATCACCTCCGCAAAGTCGTCCCGGCTTATCCCATGCTCCGCCAAATGCTCGACAAGGGCGTCGGTCCAGTAGAACTCGAAATATGGCATCGGGCGGAGGTGTCAGGTGTCAGGGGGAGAGTCGACGTTCGACGTTCCCAAATTCTCTTTCCCATCTTCCCAGTATACCCGCCGTGCCCCTGCGCGGCAAGCGGGCGCCATCGGGCTACTCCGGGGCCGTGCGGGGCAAGGCTTCACACCAGGCCGTCAGGCCATCGGCCACCCGCCCCTGCTTCTTATCGGTAATCTCATAGTACATCGGCAGGCGAACGACACGGGCCGCCAGGTCGTCGGTGAGCGGCAGGGGGGCGCCGGCGCAGCCGAGCTTGCGGCCCATGGGCGAGCTGTGCAGCGGCACGTAGTGGAACACGGCGTGAATGCCCTCGGCCTTCAGCCCTCCCAGCAGCGCGTCGCGAGCGGGCAGCACGGGCAGCAGCACGCAAAACACATGGTCGCTGCTCATGCAGTGCTTGGGAACGCGTGGCAGACAGAGTGTCCTGTGCGACGCGGTCATGGTATCACTTGCGGCACCGAACCGTCGGCCAACCGGTAAACCTGAAAGTCCGAGTCGAGGGAGAACACAGTTTCAATACGCAATCGCTCGGCTATGGCCACGAGCGATGCATCGGCGAGGTCCATCGGTCTGTCGCGATACTTGCGCATCAGCGACGCCATGCGACTCGTGTCGGCAGCGTCCAGTTCGCGGAGCGCTAACCGCTCGGCGGTGAACAACGCCCATAGCGCCTCTTGGCCTTCGTAGCCGCCCGCCCGGAACACCAAGTACATTGCCTCAGTAAAGCAGGGCCATGTGGTGAGAAGTGGACGCGCGGGAAGCCTCCGGGCTGCGGCGATGCACTTGGAGTGGTTTGGATCGTTGCGGTTGATCAAGGCGACCAGAGGGCCCGTGTCGGTCAGCGTCACACCCGTCCTCGCTCGTATTCTTCCACCAAGCCATCGGCGAAACGGCGACCGCTCGCTTCCGAGAAGGCTTCCGACGCCCCACTGACCGTGCCAATGTAAGGGCCGAGAAAGTCGACCAGACTGCCGTCGCCGGACAGCTCGCCGCCCCGCCCGGGGGTGGCGAATAGGCGACGGAGGCTGTCTACAGCAACCGCCTCCGGAGCAACGCCCCGCCGCTCGGCTTCCTCCAAAATGGCCTGTTCCAGGTCCGGGGGGATTATGATCGTTGTCATCGACAGTCTCCTGGCCGTTTACTCCAGTATACCCCTCCTGCCCCTGCCCGGCAAGCGGGCGACCACGGCTGCCCCGCGGCAGGTGTCAGGTGTCAGGTGTCAGGTGTCAGGTGTTAGCACCGACCTCCGTCCTCCGACTTCCGACTTCCGCCCTCTGACCCGTGACCTCCACCTCCACGCCTTCCGGCTCCGCGGCCGGCTCGACGCCACCGGCGACGTTCTCGAGCAGCCGCACATACCGGGCGGCCAAGTGGTCGCGGTTGTAGTGCCGGGCGACGTATGCGCGGCCGGCGCGGCTCAATTCGGTGGCGAGCGTGGGGTCGTCGGTGAGCTTCTCCAGACATTGGACGAGCGACTCGGGGCTGTCGGGCTCCATCTCCACGCCCGCGCCGGCGTCGAGCACCATGTCGCAGGCTTCGCCGTCGACGCCCATGATGATCGGCCGGCCCATGGCCATCGTCTCGAATATCTTCGAGGGGATGACCGTGCCGAACAGCTCGCACCCGCGCAGATGGATCAGGCAGGCGTCGGAGGCGGCCAGGACGGCGGGCATCTGCTCCTTCGGCTGGCGGCCCGGGAAGTACACCCGGTCGTCGACCCCCGCCGCCTTCGCCTCCTCGATGAGCGCCTGCCGCCGGGCGCCGTCGCCGACGATCACAAACGCGATGTCGTCCCGCCCCTGGTCCTTCAGCAGCCGCGCCGCCTGCACCACCACCTCCAGGCCGTGCGCCATGCCGATCGTGCCGATGTAGGAACAGACGAACGGAGGTCGGAGCGCAGAGGTCGGAGGTCGGAGGGCGAGGGTCGAGGGTGCCACCGGTTTGCCGCTGCCGTTTCCCTGCCCGTTGCCTTCCGGGCGGAACAGTTC
>SKJM01000072.1 GCA_007122045.1 Planctomycetales bacterium
CGCGGCGCAGCGGGTCCCTTTCGAGCGAACGCCGCAGCGCGGCAAAGTCGTCCGGGCCGGCCAGCAGCCGCGGGCGGCTCAGCTCGGCCTTGTCGATCCACTGGCGGACCTCTTCCAGGGTGATTCTCGGCGGGTAGCCGAACTCGGGCTCAGAGGCCGGGGCGATGGATGCCATCACCGACGCAAGGAGTGCGGCGATACAGAAGAAACGTGCAAGTCGGGTCATGGTTCGGCTCCGGCATGTAGGGTGTAGGGTGGGTGGTTCCGGCGGGGCGTTGCCGGCCGGTTGATGTTCGCGCGCCGCAGGGCTTTTCGGCGGGAGTTTGGTTTACGCTACCGTCCCGCCGGGTTCACCCACGCGGACCGGCGCCCGTCATTCCACGCATTGTATCCGCCCGGTTGTCATGCGCCAACGTTCGCAGCGATGGGCGACGATAGGCGCGTGGGTGAACCCGGCCGCTCCACAAGGGAAAGGCAACCTCCGAACGCAACGTGCGGCCGGAACCACCCACCCTACGTAACTTCGCGGCGGTGGCAGGCGTCCGGCCGAGACACTGCAGAGCCGGTCAACGACCCAAGAGGACGGCGCCGCGCAAGGGCAGTATAGCGGGCATCTGGTCACCGCGGTCCAGCCGGGCCGCGGCAACCGCCAGCAGCGCCAGCGGCTCGATCGCATCAACCATGGCGAGACACTCCTCCGGCGACGAAACAAACAGCCCGTTGCGAACCCTTTGCTCGAGAATATTATCGCCGATGCGTTCGGCCAGCGCAAGATACGCTTCACGATCGGCGGCCCCGTCGGCAAGTTCCAGCAGGGCCAGCAGCGTGCGGGGATCGTCGTGATCGGTCTTCAGGTTCATCCCCGCAGCTCCACCGGGTTCGCGCCCGAAATCGCCCAGCCCCCGGCCTTTCGCCAAAGCGCGCACGGTTGGCCAAAGCTGTTCGTCTCCGCTCAGCCGCCATGCCCGCGCGTAGCTCAGAAGCATGGCGGCGTGTTCCACGCTGACGGTAAAAAGCTCGCCCTTGCGTCCGAAGTATCCGGTACGCGGCAGGCGAAGATTGGTCAGGTCGGTGCCATCTGCCCACATCGGCCGGAAACGATCGTCCTCCACGTCGTAAGCGTGTTCGGCGTAGGCCTTCAGGCCGTTCACGGTCCACGTTACCAGCGGTTGGCCGCGCTCACCCAGCTGTTCGCCCACGTGCAACTGGACGAGCGCATTGGTCTGATAAATGCTTCTCGGCGAGCCACGGAACAAACTCCACGGCTCACGCGCCACCGGCTCGCCGTCGGCGGCGATCTTGCCCTTGAGCGGGTTGTAGTCCTCGTCTTGAGGATCGCTGCTGCCGGTCGAGGCGAACTGGTTCTTGGCGCGGTCCCCGTAATGCGTCACCGTCGGTAGCGGCCCATCGCCGTCCGGCAGAGAACGGATCGCTTCGAGCACGTTGTACTGGACCACCCCGAGTCCCGTTTCCGGATGCCGGGCCTCGACGTATTTCCTGGCCAACCGCTCGCCCCAGGTCCACGCCTCTCGCTCGTCGGCGAGCAGGTCCAGCATGGCCGCGGCATAGATCATGTCCGTCCCGCTGTGGATGAACGCCAGCGTCCGCCTCGTGCGGATAAACGGACCCGGGTCCTCGTATTCGTGGTCCCAGAGCCGGCCCATCGGCACATCCCAGTTGGCGCGTGTGCCGCCGCGACGGCAGAACATGAGGGTGCCCCAATCCAGAACGTGGGAGTTCCAGAAGGCTCGCATGAATTGCGTCGTCGCTTCCGGGTCCACCTCGTACAGGAACTCGTAGAATGGAATATGACCGCGAAGCGAATGCTCGTCGTTGCGCGGCCCGCGGTACTCGCCTGATTCCAGATCGATGTACACGTAGCCTCCCCAGTGCAGCAGCCCGCTCGGTGAGCGGTGATGGGCAAACATATGGGCGGCGGCCTGTTCTGCCGCATCGCGATATCTGTCCTCGCCGGTCAATGCCGTCAAGCCGACGAGCGTGCGCATCAGATTCTGCTGCGTTGCGAAATTCGAGCGTTTGTCGGCCGCCGCCAAGTTCCGCACCTCGAGTCGATCGACGAAAAGCGGTGTGTGCGCCTCGCCGTAACGGTCCCGGCCATGCTCGAGGACCTGATCGGCGAACACCTGCACGGCCTCGATGAAACGGTCGGGGCCGGGCGAGACCGATTCTTCGCCGGCAAGATGGGCTGGTACCGCCATCACCGCGCCGAGAACCGCGCAAACAGCCGACCAGCGAACCTGCCGCCCCGCGCGGGCAGCGCGTGCGTTGGAAACGTTGACAAAACCTGCCCTGATTCCGAATGCATGATCGCATGTTGATGCTCCCATCACTTCCTCCCGTTCGTGCTAACGACTCAGGCCGGCGCCTCGTCTTTTCCACGCATTGTATCCGCCGGCTTGCCATGCGCCAACGTGCGGCGGGATGCGCGGCAAGAGGCGCGTGGGTGAACCCGGCTGCTTCGGATACTGCAAGCCGAGGTGTGGCCGCTTGGTACGCAGCCGGAACCACCCACCCTACGCGGTCATTGTGTCAGTTTGATGTTGTCGAGGTAGAACACGGTCTTCTCCTGGGCGAGGCTTACAAAGCCGAGCCACTCGAGCCGTTGCAATTTGTTGCCCGGGTACGACAACTCTGGGAACGATTGCGGCGCCTTATCCGGCAGGGTGACGACGAGGTCGTACGTGCCGGTTGCCTCCTTGCCAAGCGTGCAGGCGATCTCGACGCGGAACCACTCGCCGGTGGGCACGTCGAGCAAGGCCCGGCCGTTGGCCACGAGCTTTCCCCCGGCGGCGATGCGCAGCGAAGGCCCGGTGCGGTACGGCGACGCCGCGTCGCGCCACTCGTGTGCGAGTACGGCGCCCGGCTCCAGGCGGAGGTCGAAGCTGAGCACCGCGCGGCCGGTGCGGAAGTGCGGCGTATAGAAGAAGTGCGGGTTGAACGCGTGCTTCAGACCCGGGGCGTCGAGCACCTTGAGGCTCCGCCGGCCAGAGGCGGCCGCCTCGTCGGTGACGCGCACCTCATCGCCCCGGCCCTCCTCCATCACCGTGGCCAGCGCGGGCCACCGGCCGACGGGCGTCGTCTCGAAACCGTCGTCGATAGGCACCGGTTCCGGCGGGGCGGGCGGCGGGGGGAGCACCGTGGGCGGGAACTCGGCCTGGCGGGGCAGCGTCCGCCATGCGTCCGGCCCGATCAGCCCCACGCGGCTCGTGTCGATCGGCTCGAAGCCCAGTTCCAGCGCGGGCGAGCCGGGCTGGACGCGGAAGTCGAACCGGGCCGGATCGACGAACTTCGGGTCGGCCACGCGCGAGTTGGCGTCGAGCCCCCGCGCCTGCCACGCGGCGAAATCGGCGCCGTAGAACTCCAGCGGCCGGCCGTCGGTCCGCCAGTACAGGTTGCGCTCCCACCCGGTGCGCTCGTCCATCCGCCCGCCGTCGTTGTGGAACAGCTCGCCCTGTGTGAGGTAGA
>SKJM01000338.1 GCA_007122045.1 Planctomycetales bacterium
CTGCGGTTCCGTGTACAGCGGCACCTCCGCCTCGCGGTCGGGCGCGTTCATCAGCCGGAGCGAGTCGCGCAGGAGGATGCCCACCAGGTCGATCGTCGGCGGCGTGGCCAGCACCGGCGCGCCCGGGGCGGCCTCGGCCACCACCGGCAGCCCGCCGCTGTGGTCCATGTGGGCGTGTGTGAGCAGGATCGCGTCCAGCCGCGTGTCGGCCAGCGAGGCCAGGTCGGGCAGGGGGCTCGGCCCGCCGTAGCGGACCCCGCAATCGACGAGGAAGGCCGCCCCGGCCGCACGCACGAGCATACAGGAAGCGCCGATGGAACCGGCGCCCCCAGGAACGAAATTTCGATGGAACTCGCGTTCGACATGGAGCTTGAGTGTGCAAAACCAGGATTGTCGGTCAGGGTGGTCTGCGCCGTCAAGCCCGGGGCTCGGCACCTCGGCAAGAAACACGGTGGGTTGCGGTTCGGCGGGCGGGATTGGCCGACCTCGCCACCCACTTTCCGGTCGTACGTTACAGTTCCTTCCCGATGGCCTTCAGCTTCATCGAACGCTCGCCGAAGCCGTCGTATAGGTTAACCTGCTCGTGAAACCGGCCGTACGAGCCGCCTGGAGGCCCTGGGTGGCCCGTTGTGGCGTCCGATCGGGCCGAGAGGCTTTTCCGGGCACTCCGGTTCGCCCGAACGCGTCAGAAGGCCTGCTGGAGTCCCCGATTGGCCAGCCTCGCCTTGCGGGAGGTAGAGAGGCAGAGCGCCACAACCGGCTGACAGGGCGGACGGGGCTCCAGGGGTAGCCACTCCGGCGACCGGTCCCGTGTGGAGCCGTCCGAGCGTCGGATCGCGATTGTTCGGGGTGGGCCGAACCTGGGGCAGTCATGACCGCGTATTCACTTACTCGGTCTGGGAGGGCCGGGACGTTGTGTCCGGGGGTTGGATGGCTTGGGGCCAATCCGTAGCGAAGTAGTAGCGTCGACAAGTGATCTCAAGCTGCCCACGGGCGGGAAAAACGTTGCGGCTTACCCCCGACTCTGGTACCCGGGGTCACAATGTCGATATTCTACCCATTTGGAGCCGCTCGACAAGGGCACTCCTCCGGCCGCCATCGCCACCGCCGGGCGCGGCCGGCGGGTTCTCCAAGTGATTTGGGTGCGGCTCCCCGGCAGTCTGGCACGCCCGGGCTACACCCATTAGGGGTTGCATGGACCGCCTCTCTAGATGCATTGCCGACTTCGGCTATTGACGCCCCGCGCCGATGCGCTTACGATGAACTTTTGGGTGGCGAGACCCCCCGTCTCGCCCGTCATTCTACGCGACGACGTGAAAGAACAGGAGATCGTAATGCAACGTACAAGCAAGCAAGCCGGGCGAGCCTGGCAGAAACCCCTCCTTATGGTTGCGATCGTGTTCGCCATCAGTGCGGTTCTGTCTGCCTGCGGAACGGATGAAACCCCGGTCGCCAGGCACGACGATGCCGAGACCGAGGCGGTTTGGCCGGACAACGGAGATCTGGGGCCACCGGTGACCGGTGTGCCAACTATCGGCGCCGAGACGGAGCCGGCCGATCCGTCCCCGCCGACCGATCCAACGCAGCCGGTCGATCCAACGCAGCCGGTCGAGCCCGCCGACGGCGTTGCCGTTCAGGTGAACGACGCCGTGGTGACGCACGCAGACTTCGAACGGGAGCTGCAAGAGCAGATGGGGCGGCTCGAGCAGCAACTGGGAGGCGCGGAGTTGACTCCTGAACTGCAGCAGCGGCTTGCGCTCATCCGCGGGCAGATGAAGCAACAACTCGTCGAACACACGGTCGCCCGCCTGTTGCTGGAGGATTATATCACGCGTTCGAGCGTCGAGGCGAGCGAGGAAGAAGTCGATGAGCATTGGGAGGAAATCGTTGCCCAGTTTCCCGACCCGCAGATGTTCGAGCAGATGTTGCAGCAGGAGGGGGTGACCGTGGCCGAGGCGCGCGAGCAGATTGCCCAGCAGGTGAAGCTCGAGAAGCTGATGGCCGACGAGGTGGGCGAAGTGGAGGTGACCGACGAGGAGGCGCAGGCCTACTACGACATGCAGCCGGAGCAGTTCTCGCAGCCGGCGCAGGTCCGGGCCAGGCATATTCTGGTCGAAGCCGGCGAGGGCGCCGAGGAAGCCATCCAGGCCCTGCACGAGCAGATCGAGGCAGGTGAGGATTTCGAGGCGTTGGCGCGCGAGAACTCGGCGTGCCCTTCCGGTAAGCAGGGCGGCGACCTCGGGTTCTTCGGCGAGGACCAGATGGTGGAGCCCTTCGCCCGCCAGGCCTTCGCCATGGAGCCCGGCGAGGTATCTCCCCCGGTCCAAACGCAGTTCGGCTACCATATTATCAAGCTGGAAGAGCGGCGTGACGCGAAGCAGGCCGACTATGCCGAAGTGGAG
Source organism: Planctomycetales bacterium (assembly GCA_007122045.1). Lineage (GTDB taxonomy): Bacteria > Planctomycetota > Planctomycetia > Pirellulales > Thermoguttaceae > PWXP01. Next base: position 2,403 of record SKJM01000338.1, read on the forward strand.
GAGGACATCAAGCAGCAGCTCGAACAGCAGCGAGCCCAAGTCAAACAGAACGAGTTCCTCGAGCGGCTCAGGGAGGAGGCGGAAATCACCGTCAACGTGGAACTGCCCCCACCGCCGCCCGGCATGTTTCCGGAACCGCAAGGTTTGAACTGATGCCGACGCAGCCGGCTTGCTTTCGCCGCCGGGCCGTATTCGCGCGCCGGGCCGCCGGATGGTGCGCCGTGGCGCTTGGTCTGGCCTTGGCGATTCGGCCGGCGACCGCCGACCCGCCCCCGCCGGAGGAGGCGGCGGTCGATTACGCGATCGTGATCACCGGCACCGAGATGCTCGAAGGCGCGTATGCCGACGCGCATACCGTGTACCTGACCAGGGCCCTGCGCCCTCTCGGGCTGCGCTGCGTCGTGGCGATGATCGTCGACGACAGCGAGGAGGAGATCCGCACGGCGGTGCAGCAGGGTCTGGACCGTGCGCCGCTGGTCCTTGTGACCGGCGGCCTGGGGCCGACCGAGGACGACGTCACCCGCCAGGCCCTTTCGTCGCTGACGGGCATCGAACTGCGGGAAGAGCCCGACCTGCTGGCGGCCATGTCGCGGCGATTCAACACGCCGGTCGAGAAGCTTCGCGCGAACCTGCGCATCCAAACCGCGGTTCCCGTCCGGGGCGGTTACCTGGCCAACCCGCACGGGACGGCGGCGGGCTTGGTGTTCGAGGCCGAGGGCGGCCTCATTGTGGCCCTGCCCGGCCCACCTCGCGAATTGCAGCCGATGGTCCTCGAGCAACTGGCGCCCTACCTTGCCGAGAAGTTCGGAACGCGGCCGGTGGGTGGGCTGCTGAAGGTGCGGTTCGTGGGCATCGGCGAGTCGGCGATTGCCGATCTGATCGACCGGAAGGTGCCCCTGCCGAACGACGTGACCGTGGGTTCGCTGTTCGAAGGCATGCGGGTGGATTTCTATTTTTCGGTGCCCGGCTCGGGCGAGGAGGACCGCGGGCGGTTGGAATCGCTGAAGGAACAGATGGTCGCCCAGCTTGGCGATTTCATCTATGCCACCGATACCACGACCCTGGAGTCGCACGTGGTCGA
>SKJM01000397.1 GCA_007122045.1 Planctomycetales bacterium
ACCAGCGCCTCGGCGCCGCCCAGTTCGACCAGGTACGCGCCCAGGTACCGGCGGATGTCGGCCACGTACACGTCGAGGGCCAGGCGGGCGCGCTCGTGGCCCTGCTCGGCGGCCTCGGTCAGGTCGCGCACGTCGCCGCTGAGGCCGCTGAGCCCCAGCAGGCCGCTGCGGTTGGCCAGCGTGTCGAGCACCTCGGTCAACGACATGCCGGTTTGCTGCATCACCACGGGGATGGCGAACGGGTCGAAGTCGCCCACCCGGTTGTTCTGCGGCAGCCCGCTTTGGGCACTAAACGTCATGCTGGTGGCCGCGCTCCGGCCGCCACGGATGGCGCACAGCGAACTGGAGCCGCCCAGGTGGAGCGAGATGACGCGCAGGTCGCCGTCGCCCAGCAGTTCGGCCGCCCGCGTGGCTATGTACCGGTGGCTGGCGCCGTGGAAGCCGAACCGGCGGACGTGGTGCTGCTCGGCCCACTCGTGCGGCACGGCGAAGTGCTGGTTGGCCGGGGCGATGGTCTGGTGGAAGTGCGTTTCGAACGCGGCCACCAGCGGCATCTGGGGCAACTGCTCGCTGAGTTGGCGCATGGCGGCGATGTACGGCGGATTGTGCGCCGGCGCCACGGCGCTCATCTCCTCCATGGCCGCCAGCACGTCGGGGGTCACCCGCTGCACCCCGCTGATGCGGCCCCCGTGCACCGCCTTGAACCCGATGGCCGACACTTCCGACGCCGCCTTCAGGCAGCCGTGCTCGGGGTCGGTCAGTTGCGCGAGGCACTGGCGGACCGCCTCGGCGTGGTCGGGCACCCGGAGCACCCGCTCCTGCCGGGCATCGCCCATCTCGGCCGTGCACCGGCTTTCCGGCGAGCCGATCCGCTCGATGCCGCCGCGCGCAAGCTGGCGCTCGCCGGCCATGTCGAGCAGCCGGTACTTGAAGCTGGTCGAGCCGAGGTTGGCTACGAGGATCTTCATCGCTTGGTTCCTCCGTGCGATTCGAGCCGGCGCGCGGGCGCACGGCCCCTTGGGCCGTCGCGCTGCGTACGCCGCCGAGGCCCGGCCGGACCTACGACAGGTACGCTTCGATCACGCCCTCGGCGGGCCGCGGGATGATGTGGCTGCCCACCAGTTCGCCCACCTGGGCGGCCGCGTTCGCGCCCGCCTCGACGGCCGCCCGCACGCTCCCCACGTCGCCGCGCACCACGGTGGTCACCAGGCCGCCGCCAATCTGCACGCGCTTCGCAATTTGAACGTTGGCGGCCTTGGCCATCGCGTCGGTCGCCTCGACCAGCGCGACCAGCCCCTTCGTTTCCAGTAAACCTATGGCGTCTTGCATCGCAATAAAACCCTTCAAGTTGATGTGATCATGGACGGTGTTCTCGGTGGCGCCGGGCTACTTCGCGGCGGCGCCCCGCTTGGTCTTTGTGCCGGCGGGCAGCACCGTGTCGAGTTCGTCGTGTGGGCGGGGGATGACCTGCACGCTGATGATCTCGCCGATCCGGCCGCCGGCGTTCGCGCCCGCGTCGGTCGCCGCCTTCACCGCCGCCACGTCGCCGGTGACGAACGCGCTGACCAGGCCGCTGCCGACCTTGTCCCAGCCCAAGAACTCGACGTTGGCCGCCTTGAGCATCGCGTCGGTCGCCTCGACCAGGGCGATGAAGCCCCTGGTCTCGATCATTCCTAACGCTTCCATCGCTTTTGCCATGGTTGGTTTCTCCAAGTGTAAAAGTGTGAATGGTTCCGTAGTTGCCGTTGGTTACTTCAATAGCTCCACGTTGGTTGCGTGGTCCACGTCGCAGGCGTTGCCTTCATCGGTGTCGAGGTGAACCTCCAGCTTGATCCCCTCGCTCACGCGCACCAGCAGGTCCTCGAAGGTGGTCGTGCACCGGGAATGGACGCGCAGCGACATGCGGTCCTTGTCGCGCACCCGGTACAACTCGGCGTCGGCCGGCCCCATGTGCACGTGCCGCTCGGCGCGGATCACCCCCTGCTTCAGCTCGACCACGCCGTTGGGCCCCACCAGCACGCAGCCGGGCGTGCCGTCGATCTTCCCGCTCGGCCGCACCGGCAGGTCGATGCCCAGCGAAATGCCGTCGGTGAACGCCAGTTCCACCTGGCTTTCCGGCCGCGTGGGCCCCAGGATGCGCACCGACGGGAGCATGCGCCGCCGCGGCCCGACGACCATCACCGTCTCCTCGGCCGCGTAGTAGCCGTCCTGGTACAGGTCCTTCATCGCCGTGAGCGTGTGCCCCGCGCCGAACAACGCCTCGACGTGCTCGTCGCTGAGGTGCACGTGGCGCGCCGAAACGCTCACCACCAGGTCCGGCTGGTACTCGGCCGCACGCCCGAGTTGGCGCACGACGATCTCGCGGACAATCTGCTCGACGTGGCGGCGGTCGATGGGGGCTGCTGTGCTCATGGGAAAATCGGCAGTGGTGCGTCGTTGCGGTTGGGTTTCCGAGGGTTACGCCGGCGATCCGTTGGGGTTCGGCTGCCGGTCGGCGAGCGGCTCCGAGGCGGCCCTGGCCAGGAGCAACGCGACCCCGGCTGCCTGAAGCTTCTCCTGCCACACCGGCGGCAGGCCGTCGTCGGCGATGACCCGCGTCACGTCGCCCAGCGGGCACAGGTGGCCGAGGCTCTGGCGGCCGAACTTCGAGTGATCGGCCACGACGGTCACGTCATCGGCGGCCCGCATCATGGCCCGCTCCGTCTCGACCAGCAACAGGTTGTTGTTGAAAAATCCCTCCTCGCTGACGCCGGCCACGCTGAGGATCGTCCGGCGAACCCGAATGGCCCCGAGCATGCGGTCTGCATGCGGCCCCTGGGCGACGCCGCTGCGCGGACAGATATTTCCACCGATCAACACTAGGTCACTGTTCGTGTCGGCGGCGAACAGGTTGGCCACCGGCAGCGAGTTGGTCACCACGTGCAGGGGTCGCCCGACGAGCAGCCGGGCTACCTCGTAGGTGGTACTGCCGCCGTCGAGCAGGACCGTGTCGCCGTCGTCGATCACCTCGACCGCCCGGCGCGCGATGGCCCTTTTCTCCACCCATTCGGCGGGCTGGCGTGACTCGAAGTGGGGTAGTTTCGGGTTCGTGCCGCAGTACAGCGCCCCGCCGTGGATCCTGCGAGCGACGCCTTGTTCCTCGAGCACCTCCAGATCGCGCCGCACGGTCGATTCCGACACGTCGAGCGCTTTGACCAGGTCCGGCAGCGAGGCGAATCGCCTCTGCCGGATCAGTTCAAGCAGTTCAGCGCGGCGTTGTTCGGCGAGCATGGCGGCGTGGATCGCGGGAAAAATGGGGGGAAGGCTGCCAACTACTTTCGATTATGCGCCATCCGGTGAAAGATTGCAAGCAGGTTCTTCCAAATTGGACCACGTGTTTTTCCGGAATTCCGCCAGTATGCACCACAGACGTGCATACCCCCCCCTTGATGGCCCTTCGAGCGGCTGACCGCTCAAGGTTACAGAAACGCGCTGGAGCCACCGATGGTGCCGGACAGCGCCAGGGATTAGAATAGCCCGTGTCGCCCCAAGCGCCGAAACCAGTGTTCACGCGAAGCGGTTCCGGCAAGGCGGGCGGCCTCGCATGAGCCACCGACAACCTCCCTGAAACCCGTCGGACGGTGAAACCATGTCGGAAAAAGTGCGGATCGCATCGACCTGGTGGGAGTGTCATCATCATTCCGCTGATGGTCATCCTGCTTCCGCTCATGCGGGCGATGCCGCCGGTACACCGGTGGCGAATCCGCCGGCGAATCTATCGGTGGTATGCTCGGCTGCGGCGAATCGATGAACGTCTCCGCTCCGACCTGACGCCCCAGCAGGCGGCAAAACACCTGGCGTGGCTGGCGTCGCTGGAACATGAGATTGCGACGCTTCGCGTGCCGCTCAGCTACATGCAGGAGTTCTACCACTTGCGTTTGCACCTCGGCTATATCCGCGGGCGGCTGGCGGCGAACGTCCGGGATGCAAGCCGCGGCGCCCCGAAACCGCCCCATCAGGCCAAGACCGCCCGCCGACCCGCCGCCGACAAGCAGGCGTAAGGTCGAGGCCGTCCCAACTTCGAAGATGGCGAGCGGCGAAACGCCGTTTACCCCACCGGTAGAACGGACGTTCCCGTCCGTCTGTCGCTTGACGGTCAGGAATGTCCATCGTAGCTGGGGAGCGCCGCCGCGCGGCTTGCTTCCCGGCACTCGGTGGTCTACGATAGGGAAAGTTCACCCCTGCAACCCGCCCCCCATTGGTGCCTCGCCCGAGGAGGATACATGACCGCACGGATTCTTGCCGCGACGGCCGCCGTCGTACTGCTTGCCACCGTATCGATCCACGCCGTCCGGGTGCCGCCGTCGGAAGCCGAGGAGCCGGCCGGTTGGCCGGAGTTCCACGGGCCCCGTCGCACGAATCTTTCGCCGGAAACCGGGCTGCTGGCCCGCTGGCCGGAGGGCGGGCCGCCGCTGGCCTGGAAGTACACCGGCTGCGGCGTCGGGTACGCGAACGTGTCGATTGCCGAGGGAATGATTTTCACCTCGGGAAACGCCGACGAGTTGGAAATGGTGTCGGCGCTGGACCTTTCGGGCCGGCCGCTGTGGCGTTCCCCCAGCGGCCCCGCGTGGCGCCGCGCCACCCCCGGCTCCCGCTCCACGCCCACGTACGACGACGGCGCGGTGTACGTGCTGAACCCCAACGGGCGGGTGGCCGCCTTCGACGCCCGAACCGGACGCACGCTCTGGAACGTCGATCTCGTGGAGCGCTTCGAAGCGCGGGGCGGCGTGTGGGGAATGACCGAAAACCTGATCGTCGAGGACGGCAAGGTCTACTGCATGCCGGGCGGGGCGAAGGGCCGGGTCGTCGCACTCGACCAGCAAACCGGCGAGACCGTTTGGGCCAATACCGAAATCGAACATACAGCCGCCTACTGCTCGCCCACGGTCGTGACGCACCGGGGAGTGCGGCAGTGGATCAGCATGACGCAGCGGTCGGTCGTGTCGGTCGACGTGGAGACGGGCGCGTTGCTCTGGTCGGTCCCCTTCCCGCCCCGCGCGCCGCAGAACGCCCTGACGCCCATCTATCACGATGGTCACGTGTTCGTGGCCAGCGGCCACCGGACCGGCGGATCGCTGCTGCGGATTGCCGACGATTCCCGCGAGGCCACCGTCGTGTGGCACCGCCGCGATCTGGACAACTGCCATTCGGGGTCGATCCTGCTGGACGGGAAGCTGTTCGGCGCCGCGTGCCGTAACGGAGGCAAGCAGTTCTATTGCGTCGACTTCCTGTCCGGCGAGACTTTGCAGGCCGACCACACGCTGGGGAAAGTGGGTCTGACGTACGCCGACGGCATGATCTACGCCCTGGGGTACCAGGGGGCCGTGTCGCTGCTGGAGGTGCGCCCGCGCGGTTTCGAGATCGTCAGCCGGTTCGAGCTTCCCCGAATGCCGACCAACACCTACCTTGCCCACCCGGTCATTTGCGGCGGGCGGCTGTACATTCGTTGCGACGACGACCTGTACGCGTTCGACATCCGCGCGGAATAGGACCCCGAGTCGAAGATATCCCAGTTGTTTCACCCTTTGAGCGAGGAGTATCATGAATCTTTCACGACGCGACGTATTGAAGCTGGGCGCCGGCGCCGCGGCCGTCTGCACCAGTGGAGCACTGGCCGCCTGGGCCGATGAACCCGCCAAGAAGAGGATTCCCATCGGCCTGCAACTGTACTCCGTGCGGGGCGACGCCGCCCGCGACCTGCCCGGCGTGCTGAAGGCCGTGGCCGAGATGGGCTACGAGGGCGTCGAGTTTGCCGGGTATTACGGGCGCAGCGCCCAGGATATCCGCAAGCTGCTCGACGACAACGGCCTGAAATGCTGCGGCACGCACACCGGGCTGAACACCCTGTTCCCGGAGAACTTCGACGCCACGGTCGAGTTCAACAAGACGATCGGCAACAAGTACCTGATCGTACCCGGCATGCCCGACAATCGGCTCAATACGGTCGAGGCCATCAAGAACACGGCCGCCATGTTCGACGAGTGGGTGCCGAAAGCCGCCGAGCACGGCATGGTGGTCGGCTACCACGCCCACGGCGGCGACTTCCGCAAAGTCGACGGCGACGTGACGCGCTGGGACCTGTTCTTTGGGAGCACCAGGCCCGAGGTGGTCATGCAGCTCGACGTGGGCAACTGCGTCGGCGGCGGGGGCGATCCGTACGCCGTGCTCGAGCGGTTCCCCGGGCGCTCGCTGACGATCCACCTGAAGGAGCACGGCGGGCCGCGCGGCGCGGCGGTGGGCGAGGGCGACGTCGACTGGGAGCGCATCTTCGAACTCTGCGAGACCGTCGGCGGGACCGAATGGTACATCGTCGAACAGGAGGCCTACGACACCGAGCCACTGGAAAGCGTCCGCCGGTGCCTGGAGAACATTCGTAAGATGGGCAGGTGATACCTTCCCGACATTGCAATGCAGCCGGTGAGCGGGGCGCTGACGGGCCCCGCTCGCCTTCTGTTGGAGCCACGCTTTAGCGTGCCGGACATCGCACCTACCTGGTTTGCACGCTAAAGCGTGAACTCCAACAGAGCGAGTCCGATCTTATACCCCGGAACCGATCATGCCCGCCGCGCCGTGTTGTACCGTCGCCCTGCTAAGCAGCCTGCTGCTGGCCGCTCCCATCGCGCTCGACGAACGACCTGCCGGCGAGCGCGATTGGGGGTACCGGCTGGCGGAAGGGTCCGTAGCGGCCACGAATCCGCCGAGTTTTTCCTGGCGGCCGCAGCGGGGCATCGCGTCGTGGGAAGTGCAGTGCACGCGGGCCGAGGGCTTCGACGAGCCCGACTACGCCGCCGAGGGAATCGAGTGGAACGTTCATTGCCCGCCGCGCACCCTGCCCCCCGGCGAATATCGGTGGCGGTACCGCGGCACGACGGCCGACGGCGCGAAGACGGCGTGGAGCCGCACGCGGCAGTTCTCCGTGCCGGCCGATGCGGCAGCCATGCACATGCCGCCGCGCGATCAGTTGCTCGGCCGCGTGCCGAGGGAGCACCCGCGGCTTTTCGTCCGGCCCGAGCAACTGCCGGAGTTGCGCCGTCTGGCCGCCGGAGAGATGAGGGACCGCTTCGCAAGGCTGGTCGCCCAGTGCGAGCGTCTCCTGAACGACCCGCCACCGACCGCCGAGCCTCCCGCCTATCCGCCCGGCACCGAGCGGTTGAGCGAGGCGTGGCGCGAGATCTGGTGGGGCAACCGGGTGTACACGATCAACGCGCTCGAAAGCGCCGCCACGCTGGCCTTTACGCGGCTGTTGGGTGGCCGGGAAGAGTACGGACAGCTTGCCCGGCGCATCCTGCTCGACTGCGCCGAGTGGGACCCGACCGGCGCGACCGGCTACCGCTACAACGACGAGGCCGGCATGCCGTACGCGTACCATTTCTCCCGCACGTACACGTTCGTGTACGACCTGCTGAGCGAGGAGGAACGCGAACGGTGCCGGCAAGTGATGAAGGTGCGCGGCGACGAGATGTTCCGCCACCTCTGCCCGCGGCACCTTTGGCAGCCCTACGGGAGCCACAGCAATCGGGCGTGGCACTTCCTGGGCGAGGTAGGCATCGCGTTTCTCGACGAGATCGACGAAGCCGACGACTGGGCATGGTTCGCCGCCAACGTGTTCTACAACGCCTACCCGGTCTGGGCTGATGACGACGGCGGCTGGCACGAGGGCGTCGGTTACTGGAACAGCTACATCGCCCGCTTCACCTGGTGGGCCGACGTGATGCGCACCGCCATGGAGGTCGACGTGTTCCGGAAACCGTACTTCTCGCAAGCCGGCTACTACGCCATGTACCTGATGCCGCCGGGCAAGGTGGGCGGCGGCTTCGGCGACCTGTGCGCGCCGCGGCGGTCCCGGCAGTTCGTCCCGCTGATGACGCAGCTTGCCGCGCAGTCGGGCAACGGCCACTGGCAGTGGTGGGTCGAGCAGAACGGCGGCCCGGTGGCAGCCGGCGGCTATATCGGGTTCCTCCGCGGCGCACTGCCCGACGTGGAGCCCACGGCGCCCGACGACCTGCCGTCCTCGCGGCTCTTTCGCGGCACGGGCCAGGCGTATTTGAACACGAGCATCGTCGACGCCAACGAAAGCGTGCAGGTGAACTTCAAGTCGAGCCCATTCGGCACCCAGTCGCACGGGTACGAGGCGAACAACTCCTTCCTGCTGTGGGCGTACGGCCAACGGCTGCTGGTGCGCAGCGGCTACCGCGACAGTTGGGGCAGCGACCACCACCGGAACTGGATGTGGAGCACCCGGTCGGTGAACAACATCACCGTGGGCGGCCGGGGCCAGTTGACCCACTCGGCCGCCACACGCGGCCGGATCGTCGACTTCCGCACCACGCCGCACATCGACGCCGTGGTGGGCGAGGCCGGTGAGGCGTACCGGACCAAGGTGGAGATCGACCCCGACGACCTGCTGCTCGACCGCTTCACCCGCACCGTGCTGTTCGTCAAACCCGACCTGATCGTCATTTACGACCAACTCGCCGCCCGCGAGCCATCGTCGTTCGAGTACTGGCTTCACGCGACGGAACCGTTTGACGACGCCGAGCCGGCGGACATTCGGCTTCGCGTGGGCGAAGTGGGCTGCCGCATCGGCCTGCTGGCGCCGGGTAACCTAAGCCTGACGCAAACCGACCAGTACGACCCGAACCCCCGCCCCCGCGTCAAGCTGCGCGAGTGGCACCTGACGGCCGCCACGAGCGACAAGCGGAGAACGGTCGAGTTCGTGGCGGTGTACCGGCCTTACCGGATCGAGGGCGCCGAGCCGGAAATGCCCAAGCTGGAGCGAAGCGAAGGAGGCTACGCCTTGCGAACTGCGGTGGCCGACGGCACGGCGGTGGTCCTGCTGCCCGTTTCCGAAGCGGCGATTGTGGAGGCGCACGGTTTGACAACAGACGGCAAACCCTTGGCCGCGCTGCTTCGAGACGATGGTTCGGTGGCCGAGCAAGTAGCGGTCGATACGCGATGATCCGGCAGCCCAATATTGGACAAACCGCTGGAAACCGGCGAGAATACGCATTGGCGGCAAGGGGTTCAGCGGCCGCCGCACAGCGGGGCCCGGATCGGAAAACAGCCACGAGAACAATGACCGAAGGGAACGCCATGAACGGCAGACATTGTGTCACGCGCCGCCGATTCCTCGGCGCCGGGGCAGCCACCTGCGGCGGGCTTCTGTGGCCCTCCGCACGCCGTCTGGTCGCGTCCGACGCCGCGGTCCCCTCGACCGACTATTTTTGGTACCGCGTGCCGGCGGAAGGCCCGTACGTCGACTCGCAGCGCGGCGCCCGGGCATTCGGCTTCACCGCCGACGCGGTGTATCTTTCCGACGACAATGCCCGCACGTGGCCGCACCGTGCCGCCTTCCCCAACGCGCAGAATATCACGTTCAGCCACGTCTTCGCCAACGGCAACGTGCTGTTCGCGACGCGCACGAAGCTGTACCTGAGCACCGACGGCCTGAAGACCTTCCGGCAGGTCGGGCTGAAGAACGCCGACGGCAGCGACTACAAGATCCACACGCCCAAGAATCCCGACAACCCCGGCTGGTATTTCGCCACGCTCACCGGCGTGAACTCGTGGCAGATCGGCGGCCGCGAGATGCTCGTGTGGGGCAACTACTGCAGCGTCGTGGGCGGCGCGACTCCGCCGAACATCTACTATTCGACCGACAACGGCGAGACGGTGAAGATTGCCTACGCCTTCGGGCAGAACCCGTACCATCGCGATGACGGCTCCGCCGGCGGCGGCTCGACCGGCACCCTGCTGGGCGACCCCGACAAGCCGGTCTTCTGCCGTCATATTCACTCGGTGGCGTACAACCCGGCCGAGGACGCCTTTTACGCCTGCACCGGCGACCGCGACCGGCCCGAGGGCTTCGAGTGCCACTGGCTCCGAGGCACGTACGACGCGCCCGCCGATGCGTGGAACTGGGAGGTCGTGGTTTCCGAGCGGCTCAACTCGCGGTACAAAGCGGGAGGGATCAACTTCGTCGACGGGCAGCTCTACTGGATCAGCGACGCGAACGGCCCCCTGCCGCACGACCGCGGGCTGTTCCGCTGCAACCCGGCCGACATCGCCGACCCCGAGAAGCACACCATGCTGTTCAACCCCCGCTATGAATGCGCGAACATGATCATCCAAGACGGCGTGATCCTTGCCGGGCATTATGCGCCCGCCTCGCCGTTCACCTTGGGGTTGATCATTTCGCCCGACATGGGCAAGACGTGGGCCGAGTACGACCTGAAAGAGTTCGGCCCCCGGTCGCCCGTCCGCTTTCACCAGAAGAACGCCCAGGGGTGGTTCCGCGTCGATTTGCGGGCCGGCTGGATCACCCGCGCCGAAGTCATGTTCATCAAACCGAAGTAATGGAGAATCCGTAATGCTGTATCACCGCGAACGTCTCACCCGCGCCATCTTCCTGGCGGCCGCATACGTTGCGCTCTTTACCCCAAGCCGGCCCATTCACGCCGCGATGGCGCCCGACCTGCCGCAACTGCTCCGAGAAAGCGGCGTTCGCGGCGGCATCGTCGTCCACGTGGGCAGCGGCACCGGCCGGCAAACCGCCGCACTGGCACGCGAGGGTACCTTCCTGGTCCAAGGCTTGGAGCAGCATCGGCAACAGATCGAAAACGCCCGGCAACACGCCCGGGAACTCGATCTGGCCGGTCAAGTCACCTTCAAGCCGTGGCAGGGCGGCCGGTTACCGTACACCGACAACCTGGTGAACGTGCTGTTCTGGCAGCAGGCCGCGGGCAACGCCGACCGGGCGGAAATCCTGCGCGTGCTCGCCCCGCGCGGCGTGGCGCTCATCGACGATGGAACGCAATGGCGCAAGGTGGTCAAGCCGTGGCCGGAAGGCATGGACGAGTGGCCGCACTTCCGCTACGACGCCGGCAACAAGGCCGCCTCGAACGATACGCGCGTGGGGCCTCCGCGGCACATCCAATGGGAAGCCGGCCCGCGCGTGATGCGCAGCCACGAAATCGAAACCGGCCTCTCCGGTCTCGTCTCAGCCAACGGCCGCATCTACTACGTGCTCGACGAAGGGCCCATCGGCATTACCGACGCCCGGTTCCCGGCCAAGTGGGCGCTCGTGTGCCGCGACGCCTTCAACGGCGTCGAGCTGTGGAAGCGACCGCTGCCCGACTGGGGATGGCAAGCCTGGAGCGGGAAGCCGCGGGTGAACGACCCGAACACCTGGCTGGGCTTGCGTACGCGGCCGGGCAACGTCGAACGCCTGTTCGTGGCCGATGGCGATACCCTGTACGTCGCCCTGGGGACCGGCGCCCCGATCAGCGCCATCGACGGGGCCACCGGCGAGGTGGTGCGAACTTACGAGGAAACCGACGGAGCCGACGAGTTGATCGTCCTCGACGGCCTGCTCCTGGTGCGGACCACCGGCCCCGAACACGCCGTCACCGCCGTCCGGGCCGAGGACGGCACGGTGGCCTGGCGGTACGAGACCGGCCTGATCGTCGGCCGCAGCCTGTGCGCGACCGGCGGCCGGGTGTTCCTCCACAATCGCTCGGAACTCGTCGCGCTCGACCTGCGCACCGGCGAAGAGTTATGGCGGCGGAAGACCCAACTGCGGCCGGCGGCCATGATCGCCCACGACGACGCCGTGCTGGTCGTACAGTCGAAAACCACCCTGGCCTTCGCGCCCGCCACCGGCGAATCGCTCTGGAACGGCCCGGGCGTGGGAAGCCGAGGCCGGTATCCCGACTTGTTCGTCGTCGGCGAACTGGCCTGGTGGGGCCGCCCGCGATTCGAAGCCCGCCACGTGAAAACGGGCGAGATCCTGCACAAGATGAACTTGCGGAAGGTGCTCGAATCGGGGCACCACCGGCGGTGCTACACCGACCGATCCACCGCCGACTACATGATCACCGGCGAACGCGGCAGCGAGTTCCTCGACCTGCGCGAAGGCGGCCACGCGCGGCACAACTGGTTCCGCGGGCCGTGCATCAGCGGCATGGTGCCGGCGAACGGCTTGTTCTACGTGCCGCCGCACCAGTGTTTCTGCTATCCGGCGGTGAGGATGGACGGCTTCTTCGCCCTCGGGGCTCAACGGGAGAACCCCGGACCTGAGGCCGTCGAAAGCACCGCCGGGCGCCTCGAACAAGGGCCCGCCTATGGCGGCGCGACCGAAGACGACGAGATGCCCGACGCCCCGTGGCCCACCTATCGGCAAAACGCCATGCGGGGCGGGGCCGTGGATGGTGAAGTGCCCGACGAAATGGAGCCGCTCTGGAACGCCGAATTGGGCGGCCGGCTCGCCCAACCCGTCGTCGCCGGCGGAAGGGTGTTCGTCGTCCGGAAAGACGCCGGCACGCTGTATTGCCTCGACTTCGACACGGGCAAGGTCCTTTGGAGCCGGAGCGTGGCCGGCCGGATCGACTCGCCGCCCACGGTACATCGAGGGCGCGTGCTGTTCGGCTCGCGCGACGGATTCGTGTACAGCCTCCGGGCCGAGGATGGCAAGCTGGCCTGGCGGTTCCGCGCGGCGCCGGAGGAGCGGCAGGTCGTCTCGTACGATCGGCTCGAAT